>DATHEW010000111.1:0-3023 GCA_035318425.1 Candidatus Acidiferrum sp.
CGACGTAGTGCGCGGCATACGTGGTGAAATAAACAGCCGCAAGTCCGCCGGCGAAAAGCACCTGACCGTAATTGCGGACACTTTCCTTCTCGCGGCGACGCTGAAGCCACGCGCCTGTCCCGAGCAGAAGGGCGCTCGCGGCGTAGAGTAGAGAGACCTTGCCGGATGGCCCGAGTCTTCCGATGTAATTCTTGTAAGCGTACGTGCCGAGGAAGACCAAGCCCGTCAACAGCATCACGATTCCAACACGCACCAGCCAATACGTGCCGAGTCTCATCTCGAAACCTTCTCGAGTGTGAGCCACGACCGGAGGGACGGAGGAGACCGCTTCAGGAGTGATGGACGCTGACGTCACGGAAGCGGTCACGCTTTCGGCAAAAATCGGCGGCACAGGGATATGCCTTGGCTGTTCCGCGGGTGGGGCGGAACTTGGCGGGTTAATGAGCGGAACCGCGGAGTCCTCGGTGACAGTTTCGATCCTGGTTGTGAGTCGTTCGATGTCTGTCGCGAGCGCCGTGACACTCAACGTCAGCAAGCGTGACGGCGCTGAAGTTCCTCCAACTCGCATTTGTCGTGTGCATTCATCGATCGAACGCGCGACATTAAGGACTTACATAAGGAAAGCGTTAGTTGATAAAGCACGACGAAATTGTCCTGCTCCGCACGCGTCATCTTTCACAATTCTTTGACACCACGACCGCACGCGCTGGCCTTACACTGGCGCCATGCGCAGCGCGGGCAGTTCGGTTTTGGATCACGGTATCAATGCCGCGCAGCAAAAACATCGAGGGCGATCGTGGATCGAGGGGTTGAAGGTGGTCGCAGTGGTCGGGCTTGGCTTCGCGTTCATCGTGATGCTCGCGGTGATGATTCTCCCCGTGAGATCTCAGGTGATCACGTTCACAATCGGAGCTGCATGGTTGATATGCACTGCGTTCGTGCTCTTCTTTTTCCGCGATGCGAGTCCGTGTCCGCCCTGCGAACCGGGAGTCATTCTTTCGCCATCACACGGGACGGTGGACTACATCGACATCACCACGGAGCAACAGTTTTTAAGCGCACCGGTTCGCCGGATTTCCATCTACCTGTCGTTGCTGAATGTGCATGTCCAACACGCACCAGGGTCAGGAACTGTCAAAGTGTTGCAGCATTTTCCCGGGCGTTGGTCACGCGCAATCCGGCGAGAGGCGAGTCTTCGCAACGAACATCTCCTCGTGGGACTGTCATGCAATGACGGGCACAACATCGCCCTCCGACTTATCTCAGGAATCTGGGTGCGCAGGATCGTGCCGTGGATCGCGTGCGGGCAGCAGGTCGTGCCCGGAGAACGAATCGGGCTGATCCGATTCGGTTCGCGGGTGGATATTTTTCTGCCGCTCGATGCGCAGGTGAGCGTGAAGCCCGGAGATAAGGTTCGCGGCGGCGAGACGATTCTGGCGCGTTTCAAAAATGGAGCCTGGTGAGCCAGCGCGCTCAGTCGCATGACCACACAATTGTTTTACAATTCCTTTACCGCGCGATGACAACTCCTGTTCGTGCGCGCGTACGTTCCCACTATGAAAACAACACGCTTGGAACGAACAAACGACATCAACACCACACTCATACACAACGGCTGGCCATCCTGTCTGAAACTCCCGCTGCTCCTGCTGTTCGCCGGCATCTTCGTGCTCGCCGGAAATTCCGCGCGGGCGAGCGATCCGATCGGCATCTTCGCAAAGATCGACAAGGTCGTGCTGGAACCCAGCGACACTGCGCCAGAACGAATTCAACTCTGGGGCGCATTCTGCCTCGCCGACGATAAGGATCGCGACCGCTACCGCGCTCCTGAGAAAGGTTATCTCTATTACAAATTGCCGGCTGAGAAGTCCGACGCGGCACGCAAGGAATGGAATGATCTCAAGGCCATAGCGGGTTCAGGTGATGTCATCGGGTTCGGCTCGCGCTATTCCCCGAAGGCGAAGGTGCGAAGCGCTAGCGAGAAGCCGGAAAGCCCGGATGTCTATCCCGTCGCATTCGGTTTGGTGAAAAGCGCGCAGCGCAGTTCGACTTACGCGCCTATCAAAGCTCTCCAGGCGGGCGTGGAGAAAACATCGTCCGAAACCAAATCTACGTCGCCTGCTGGCAAGTAGCGCAACGGTGCGCAGAGAGGCAGCGAGGGAATGAAGTGCTATGAACGCGTCGGCTATTGACCATGTGAAGAGCGCAGCCTCGTCACCGTTAGTCGCTACGCCCGTGCAGCAACTCGGCGACGAGAGAGTGTGGTTTCCGCATCTCTGCCATTCACGTTCGGATGCCTGGCTCGTCTCGCTCGCGTTCCTGCATGGAATTGCGCTGTTGACGTGGCCCTCAATTTTCCTCATCGCAGCCGGCATCTGGTGGAACAGCAACACCATCGCTCACTACTTCATTCATCTGCCATTCTTCAAGCAGCGCGGCTGGAATCGTGTGTTCTCCGCGTATCAAAGTTTACTGCTTGGTGTGCCTCAGCGCCTCTGGAGGGAGAGACATTTGGCGCATCATGCGGACGCGCGCTGCCTGTTCAGGTGGTCGAAGCAATTCATCTTTGAAGCAGGTCTGGTCATCGCGCTTTGGACTGTGCTCCTCGTCATCGCGCCAAAGTTCTTTCTCGTGGTTTACATTCCGGGCTACGTGCTCGGATTGTGTCTTTGCATTCTTCAAGGCTATTACGAGCACGCGCACGGAACAACCAGCCACTACAGCCATCTCTATAATTCGCTGTTCTTCAACGACGGTTATCATGTCGAACATCACCTGCATCCGCGCGCGCACTGGCTGACTCTGCCCAGGTACCGGGCCGTGAATGCACAAACCAGTTCGTGGCCCGCTGCGCTGCGCTGGTTGGAATCGATCAACCTCGAAACGCTCGAACGATTCGTGCTGCGTTCAAAGTTCCTCCAGCGCTTCGTTGTCACAAGGCATCTGAAAGCGTTCGAAGCTCTGCTGACTCCAGGTGAGCGACCCGAGTTCAAAACTGTAGCGATCATCGGTGGCGGATTATT
>DATHEW010000112.1:0-4077 GCA_035318425.1 Candidatus Acidiferrum sp.
ATGCGGACATGTGGGAAGGAGACGTGCAGTTGCTGCTGCCGCGGGGGCACTTGAAGGTGGCGGGCGGTGCGATCTATTACGGCGACAACGATCCTCTCGCGGACAACAGCCGCACTGTTTATCACTATTACGCGGAGGGACTTTTTCGCTTCTCGAAACAATTCTATACGGCGGCGCGCCACAGCCAGACCCTTGCGGAGGACGGATTTCCAATCATCGGGAACGGGACCTGGGGCCAATATTTTTACAGGGAACTCACCGACAACCTGTGGCGCGCGAGCATTGGCTTCGGCTACACGCCGAATCCGAACTTCGTGGTGAAAGTTGAGTACATGGTGGAGCGCGGGACAACGATTTCGGGGAAGGACCGCGACCACGAAGATTTCCTCGGCGCGCAGGCCGTGGTGCGATTCTGAGTATGAAAGTTGTTTCACTTTGCTGCGCTTGTTGGTTCGCGTTGACCGCGCACGCTGGAACTATCACCGGAACAGTCGTCGCTGAAAGCAAATCGGAAGCAGAGCAGGGCGGCGGTGGCCGTTACGACAGCCGGAAGTTCAAGTTCGTAGAGAAGGTGAATTATTCCGAGCTGCGGGACTTTCTCGTCTTTATCGAAGGCCCCGTGAGCGGAGTGACGAATCCCGCGCCGGTGACGCGCAGCGTGGTGACGACGAAGCTGACTCAACGCGATGCGGCGTTCAAGCCGCACATCCTCCCCGTGGCGATCGGCACCAAAGTCGAGTGGCCGAACGAGGACGATATTTTCCACAACGTCTTCTCCATGTCAGAACCGAAGTTGTTCGACCTCGGTCTCTACAAAGGAAATCCGCCGGAGAAGACGATCACCTTCGACAAAGCGGGACGGGTGGACGTGTTCTGTTCCATTCACTCGCAGATGCACTGCGTCGTTCTTGTGGTGGAGAATCCGTTTTTCTCAGTCACCGACGCCCGCGGCCGCTACACTATCACGGATGTGCCCGCCGGGAGTTACAAACTCAAAGCGTGGCACGAGCGATTGCCACCCCAGTCGCAGGACATCACCGTGCCAGACAGCGGTGAAGTGAAAGTGAACTTCACGCTCGGCGTGAAAAATCTCCCGAAGTACTGAGATGATCACGCGGCTCAGATCAGCGCGGTTCCAGACGAAGGTACTCGTACCTGTCGTCGCCGTAATGGTGCTGATGGTTGCGATCACGATATACCTGGTGAATTTCCGTCTCACGCTCCAAATGCGGAAGCAGGCGAACGAAGCGTTGGTCACGGCGGATGCGGTCTTCAAAAGTTTTCAACGCACGCGCGCGGAGACTCTACGGCTGCGGCTGAATCACATACCGGCGGCGCCCCATTACCGCGCGACATTCCAGCAGGGTGACGCTGCGACGATCCAGGAAATGCTCGACAAGAACACCGTGGAGATCCGTGGCGATCTGGTGCAGTTCAAAAATGCGGAAGGGCAAACCCTCGCGCTCTCGCGGCGCGATCCATCGTTAAACGTCATGGAATTTCAGCGGAACAGCGAACCCTCATCGAAACGCGTATTCGAAGACGGTGTCGCAGTGGTGGATACGATCCGCGTGAGTGAACGACTGTTCGAAGTTGTTACGATCCCTGTTGTGCTGCCGGTTTCGGGCGAGCTTCTGGGCGCGCTGACGTTCTGCATCCGATTCGGCGATTCGGAAGCGCAGCAACTGAGCGAAGTCTCTGGTTGCAGCGTGGTGTTGATCGCCAACAGCAACGTGGTTTCCTCCTCCTTTCGCCAACAGGACTTGCTGGAGGAATGCGTGAATCTTTTCGGCGGACAGTCCGCGATGCGGATAGGGCAGCGCGCCGTGCCCGCGAACCAGCGCGAGATCGTGAAGCCCGAGGAAACTTTTCTGCCCCTGGTCGGCCGCTTCGAATCAATGAGCGGCGACACGAAGTTGGGTTACGTGCTGCTCTATTCCTACGCGCCTTCCCTGCGCGAGTTGCGAGCGACGCAGCGCATGATCGTCGGCGCCAGTCTGGGCGGAATGTTGTTCGCCATTGTGGTGGTGTGGTTCCTCGTCCGCAACGTGACACGACCTTTGCGCGAGTTGCGCGACAGTGCGGAGGCGGTGGGGCGCGGCGACTTCACCCAACGTTTGCCCGTGGGTTCGCAAGACGAATGCGGCGAACTCGCCAACGTGTTCAATCGCATGACGGAAAACCTTCAAACCTCACGGCACCAACTTGAGGAATCCGTCACCACGCTGCGAACCACACAGGCGCAACTCATCCAGCGAGAGAAGCTGTCTGCCATCGGTGAGTTCGTCGCCGGTGTCACGCATGAGTTGAACAATCCGCTCACGGCGGTGCTTGGTTTTTCAGAGTTGCTACAGAAGACGAACGTAGATGAACGCCAGCATCGATTCATCGATCGCATTGCGCACAGTGCGCGGCGTTGTCAAAAGATCGTGCAGAGCTTGCTCAGCTTCGCGCGCCAGCACGCTCCAGAACGCAAGGCCACGAGTGTCAATCAACTCATCGAGAATGTCGTTGAGATCATGGCTTACGAGATGCGGACAAGTAACATCGACGTGCAGATGCAGTTGGCGCAGGCCCTGCCACAGGTGCTGGTCGATTCACACCAGGTGCAGCAGGTCTTCTTGAACATCGTCAACAATGGGCGCCAGGCGATGGAAGCGCATCAGCACGCTGGCGTGTTACGCATTGCGACGGAAGTAGTGAGCGGACGCGTACAAATCACGTTCAGTGATAATGGGCCCGGCATCTCTGCCGAAAACTTGAAAAAGATTTTCGATCCATTCTTCACGACCAAGGAAGCGGGCAAAGGCACGGGTCTCGGGCTGAGCCTTTCCTACGGCATCATTCAAGAGCACGGCGGCACGATCTCCGTGCGCAGCATGAACGGGCAGGGCGCCGTGTTCGTCATTCAGTTGCCGGCACACGCATTGACTGGCGCGGTGGGCGAGGAGGTGAAACCGAAGCCGCGTGACGTGCCGATTGTTAGCAAGGGAGGCGGAAAGCGCGTCCTGGTCGTCGATGACGAAGCCGCCATTCTCGATTTCGTCGGCGAGGTGCTTAAGGCGGATGGGTACAACGTGGATACCGCATCGAATGGCGAAACCGCACTGCGGCAACTTCGCGAACATCACTACGACGTCACGTTGTGCGATTGGAAGATGCCGGGCATGAACGGCCAGCAACTGTTCGAGCACATCAGCGGAGAGAATCGCGAAGCCTCAGAACGTTTTGTGTTCATGACTGGCGACGTAATCAATGGCCGGATGGAAAGTTTCCTCGCGCAAAGAAAATGTCCATGTCTGGCGAAACCCTTCTCGGTGGCGGAATTTCAATCGATGATCTCCAGGATCTCGACTGGAATTCCCAGTGCTTCTTCCGCGATGGAATGAGGAAGTTATTCACTCTACTCGTTTCCGAGCGTAGCAAAACGGTGAACAACTTTTTAATTCGCTTCTGACCTGCATGAACATTGATCGAAACGGAGCTTTGGAAAAGCTTCGCGCGAAGCCGTTGGTGAACAAGCTGTGCATATCAATTCATTTCCAGATGCGCGGATTCTGATACTCTCATACCAGTTCATTGAAAGAACCGAGCGGATTGAGAAAACGAAAGTTGGAATCGACTGCTCAGGATAATCCCGGGTGACCGGGGAACGATCGAGTCAGGCTGGTTGGCTCGGTCCCTCGAAAGCGCCGCTTCTGCGGTGAATGACGAGGCAGGATTCACCAGTTCCTCTGGCGGCGTTCGCGCGCTGCCAGTAACGCGAAAAAAGGAACCTGGCGATAAGGAGCGAATTAGAAACCGCTCCGAATTGAATCAAGTAGTTCAGGGAAGTTTCGAACCTGAATGAATCGCAGTTACCCAGAGGGTAAACGGTTGCTACTGCGCATCGGCACGGTGCGAGTGACTCTGGCGGTCGAACGCGAGTTCAATCTGCCAAACGAAAGACGGCGAAAGTCGGGACAAAGTGAGCACGCGCGCCGGGAAGGACACGCAAAGCCCCGGGCTGGGCACATGAAACCTTCCGCTGCGCCGGCGATGTTGAAAAGAACACCGCTGGCCTGTGAGACGAATGCA
>DATHEW010000113.1:0-3972 GCA_035318425.1 Candidatus Acidiferrum sp.
ACCCTGATCTTGAACACAACGTGCTCCAGCGTACCGCCGCCAGTCTTCACGCCAACGGCCTCACCGGTGGATTCAACCGGGACAAAGATCGTGACCTTCTCGTCGGGCGCGACTTCGTGGAAATCGACGTGGAGGATCTCGCCGCTCAGCGGATGATGCTGCACAGCCTGGACGAGCGCGAGTTTCTTGGCGTTCTCGACCGACAGATCCACGAGCACGTTCTCGCTCACGGAGTGGTGGATCAGGTTGTTGATCTCCACTTTGTTGAGTTCGACGTTCGTCGGCTTGGTCTTGCCGCCGTAAACGACAGCAGGCACACGGCCGGAGGCACGCAACTTCTTCACTCCGCCACGGCGCACAGCCTGGCGCGGAAACGCATTCAAAGGCACTGATTTCATCTCAATTCTCGTTCATCTGGCCGGCCCACTTAACTTGTGCGCCCGCCCTTAAATTCAAAAAGCGAAGTCACCGAAGAATTCGTGTGAATTCGTTTGATAGCTTCACCCAACAAACTCGCCACTGATAACGTCGTGATCTTCACACCGTCTATGGCGGGGCGGAGGACAGTATCAGTAGTGATTAGTTCGTCAATGTCAGATTTCCGCAATCTCTCGATTCCGGTATCGTTCAAAATCGCGTGGGAAACGCAGGCTACAATCTGCTTTGCGCCGCTCTTTTTCAGCAAAGCGGATGCTTGCGTCAGCGTGCCTGCCGTCTCAGTCAAATCATCGACCATCAGCACGTTTTTGCCGTCGATTTCTCCGATGATTCCCATCGATTCAACCTCGGACGCGCTCTTGCGGCGTTTGGCGACAATGGCCAACTCGGATCCGAGGAACTGCGAGTACGCGTAAGCCATTTTGATCCCACCGACGTCAGGGCTGACGACAACAAGGTTTTGAATGCTCTTCTTCTTTAAATACTCGTAAATCACCGGCGCGGCGTAGAGATGATCGACCGGAATGTCGAAAAACCCCTGAATCTGTTGCGCGTGCAGATCCATCGTCAGCACGCGCTGGGCGCCGGCGGTGACAATCAGGTTCGCCACCAACTTTGCCGTGATCGGCACGCGGGGTTGGTCTTTGCGATCCTGGCGCGCGTAGCCGTAAAATGGAATCACCGCTGTGATGCGCGACGCGCTTGCCCGGCGCAACGCATCGATCATGATGAACATTTCCATCAAGTGATGGTTCGTAGGCGGAGAGGTGGATTGGACGAGATAAACGTCTTCACCCCGCACGTTCTCCTCGATCTTCACGAACGTCTCGCCGTCGGGAAATGCGCTGACCGTGCATTGGCCTAATTCCATGCCGATGTTCATGGCGATCGCTTCGGCGAGGGGACGATTGGCCGTGCCGGTAAAAAGTTTCACAGACGCTCAGTGTGTTGGGAAAACAAACGCCACCATTTTAGGTGGCGCGGGCAGGACTGTAAGCAGCGAGCATCTTGGCGCAAGAGGAAACTCAGGCCCGACGCATCGATCAATGGTGGAACTCGTCGTGCTGCGATGAGCCTTCTGCAAATGCTTTCCCCTGCTCCGCCATGCGCGCAGCCAGCAACTCCGTTCGCTTCTCCACCCCTCGGAGTGACAGGTGATACCATGTGTCGAAAAAATGATCGTAGGGAAACGCGAGTTCCTCGGCCCGATCGAGTTGCGGGATGCGAACTTCCCTCGCCAGTGTGGCTTCGAGTTCATCCACCGCGCGGCGATTTTGATCGAAGACCGGTTGCGGCAGGGGCGCATGCGAAAACCACACTCGCACACCGCGTTGCTTCGCGACGTCAGCAAAACGGTTCAGCACTTCCACGGTCTCCCGCACGGAAGCTTTGTCATGGCGCAGCCGAAATTCTCTCTCGCTCATCCGGGGCGGCTTCACGTTGAGATGCGCCACCACGTCGCCATTGGCGTTGAATCCGTCGCGCCGGTAGTACGGACGGGTTTTACCGATGGTGCCACGATCGAAGAGTCGGGACGGCCTGCCAGCAACAGCGCGCAACTGTCTTCCGAAACGTTTCACAAATCCCGAGTCGAAAATGCCGCTCCATTGTTCACGCGTGAAGAAGCGGCCATGCGCGGGCGCAATCTCGATCATGTTCACCAGGAACTCTGTGTTGCCGCCGAGTTTGCTGAACTGCTGATACTCCGGCGCCACGATCACCCAATCGCCCGCGCGCAAATGCGGCTGCACTTCGGCGAGCATGTATTTGAGGCCGAGCGCCGCGTGCAATCCCATGTTGACGGGGCGACGTCCGCAGCTTTCCGCGATGCGCGCCGAGTTCACGCCGAAGGCCATTGATGAGCCGCCAATGAATATCAACCGCGGCGCCGCTTGGGTTTGGATCAGGCTCTGTTTGTCGATGTCAGCCGCGAGGAAATGTTGCGAGGGCGGAAACTGCCTCCGATACGACCAGATCACTACGGCAGCGATCGCGAGTTGAATCGCAGCGAAGAGCAGAAGTTTTTTCAGGAAGCCACGCATCGCATCAGAACTGAAAATAGATGAAGGGCGAACTGCCGAACGTGCCGAGGTAAAGCGCGATCCAAAGAAGCGCGCTGTAGGCCACCCATCGCACCGGTTGCGGCCAGCGGATGCCCGCGAGTGGGTGCCATTCGGAACGTTTTATCCATTCAGCGCCGAGCAACAGCGCCGCCACCACCCAGACGCGGCCGTCTGTTTCATCGCTACGGAGCAACCCGCCAACAGGAGCAAGGAACGCGGTGACGATACGCTGCAAAATCAAAATCGCATCCGCGAAACTCCCGGCGCGGAAGAAAATCCAACCGACGCAGATGAACGAGAACGTGCCGAGGATTCGCGCGAAGGTCTTGGCACTCGGTTGTTCCGCCGGAAGCTCGCCGGCAGTTCGGCGTGAATGCGGACGCAGGATTTCCGGCAACACTCCGAGTCCGTTGAGCGCGCCCCAGATGATGAAATTCCACGACGCGCCATGCCACAGGCCGCTGAGCATGAACGTGATCATCACGTTCATGGCCATGCGCGGCTTGGCGACTCGGCTGCCGCCCAACGGAAAGTAAACGTAATCCTTGAACCACGTGGAGAGGGAGATGTGCCAGCGCCGCCAGAACTCACCAACGCTCTGCGAGAAATACGGATAGGCGAAGTTCCGCATCAACTCGAAGCCGAAAAGTCGCGCCACGCCGATAGCGATGTCCGAATAGGCGGAAAAGTCACAGTAGATTTGCAGCGCGAAGCCAACAGTCGCGAGCGCGAGTTCCGCGCCGTTGTAAGCCGATGGGTTCGCAAAAGCGGTGTCAACGATCGGGGACAGATTGTCCGCGATGACCATCTTTTTGAAGACACCCCAGAGCGCCTGTTTGCATCCGCTGCGCGCCTGTTCATCAGAGAAGACGCGGTCCTTGAAAAACTGCGGCAGCAAATGTGTCGCGCGTTCAATGGGGCCGGCAACGAGTTGTGGGAAAAAGGAAACGTAGGCGAGATACTCGATCAGTTGCGTCGTCCCGCGCATCTTGCGGCGATAGATGTCGATCGAATACGACATCGTCTGAAAAGTGTAGAAACTGATCCCGACGGGGAGGATGACATTGAGCGTGATCGGATCGACGTGCCAGCCGAGCTTCGTAACGAGCGCCTGAAAGTTCTCCGCGAAGAAGTTGAAATACTTGAACACGCCGAGCATGCCGAGATTCGCCGACAGCCCGCAGGTGAGCAGGACTTTGCGCCAGCGCGGTTCCTCGACTTTGTTCAACCCGAGACCGACGAAGAAATCGACGAGACTTGCCGCGATCATCAGCAGGCAAAAGCGCCAATCCCACCAGCCGTAAAAGATGTAGCTCGCGGTCAAGAGCACCACGTTCTGGGTGCGGCGATCGCGCAAGCTCCAATAGAGCGCAAACACCGTCACGAGGAAGATGAGGAACGTGAGCGTGGTGAAACTCATGAACGTGCGAGATGAAACCATGACGGCGCAGATGCCCAGAGAAAAAAACTT
>DATHEW010000114.1:0-8711 GCA_035318425.1 Candidatus Acidiferrum sp.
CGTCCGCGGCAAAGTGAGCAACGTCCGCGACAAGGTGAGCAACGTCCGCGACAAGGTGAGCAACGTCGCAGTAAGCCTGGCTTGATTCCCTCTTCGCATCGTCCGCCCGGTGGCGGACGTTCGCGGCAGGGCGGGCGCTGATGATCGAAGGTTGATTGGTCGAGAATCGAGATTACAAATCCGCCACACCCGCAGTGCTGTCGCCTGAATGGAATGTTGTCACTGCACGCAACCGGCATCGATGATTACCTGCGCTCCAGATCGCAACACCTCGGCGAGCACAGGATCTTTTTTGACAACCCTCAAGCGCACCTCATTCCTAAACCGTTTCAGACGGTTCACAGCCAGACGGCAACGTCCTGCAGAGAATGCGCGCTCGGCGGCATTCAACGTGGCAGTCAATTTTCGTTTCGGCTTTGCCGGTAATCCAGAAATGTTGACGCGATAAAGCAAAAGCCCTGTCACGACTCCTTCCGTGTCGATCGTTATCGACGCCGAAGTAACCCGCGCGACCACCGAGTTCGTGCCGAAATTGTCGAAGTACTGAAACATGGCCCTCGCCATCCCGGGATCGAGGTTCACCGCTTCAGGAAAGTAATCGTTACTCAGGAGGGTCCGTGGCTCAGTGATATCCTCGAAACTCAAGATGGTGCCATAATGCGTGCCGTGATTACGCACCTGAATTCCCAGGTGATCGTGAAACCCAACTTCGTCGTACATGAAAATGCCTGTCGCAAGACCCCCATCCGTTGCGGCGTTGGTCGAATCAAAGACAATGCTTTGGAAGCCTGTGCCGAACTGGAACCTGTAACCCGGGCGGTTCTGTTCCACGTACGAGTACTGACCGATGCCAGGATGCTCATCGGAATCGACCGGCAAGAGCGGCAATTCCACCTCCACACGGCCGGTGATGATGCTGCCCAGCATCACGCCCGCAAGGTCCGACCCGACGACGTTGGTCACCTCACTGGTGAAATCGATGCGCACGACCTGGGACTGCGAATGCACCGCTGCAACGAGGAAAGCTGAAAAACAAATGGCGAGTTTAATGCATCGAACATTCATGGCGTTCTTTCGGAAGTGTTTTTGGGAACAGGCGCATCCTAGTCATTTATCGTGACCTGTCGAGCGGCGTTGCGCAGCCATCTCGAAAGCCTTCCGCGCAGATGCACTTCTCGATCACGCGTTATCATGAACCTCGCCATTCGGAGCATCGAGGCGGATTTCGGCCCCGAGCACGCCGACACATTTCGCGCGATCTTAATCCGCCCTCGCCAATGGCAGCATGAGTTCCAACCAGTCCGGCGAAGGGGGATATGCGATCGGGCATGGGCCAGAGTTGGCGCCAGGGGAGGCGAACCTTCGACGATTGGCGCAAAGCTCTAGATCGTTCTCAGCGACACGCCATCCCGCGCCTAGCCCGAGTATTGGACAAGTGATGATGAAGCAAATCCTGAACAAATATGGCTACCCGCCGGACTTGCAGGAAGAGGCCGTGAAGACGGTATTGAACCAGGCCGAACTGTTGTGCGCCGCTTGGGCAACGGAGCAACAGTGAGAATGAGTACCCCGCTCGGAAGCAAGACGGCTCGTCTGGCAGTTGGATGGAGAGCTTCTGCTGTCTGTGGTTCACATCCTTCTCCGACACCGTCATGCTCCGGGCGTTTGGAAGTTGTGAAGGGCAAATCAGTTCCGCGCCTCCGCCTGCGTGTCACCGCGACGGCGGAGTCGATCGTGCGTTCGGGTCATCCCTGGCTCTTCGTGGGAAGCATTCACGAACAGAACCGCGACGGCGCAGCGGGCGAACTCGCGGTCATTTACGATCGCAAGGATCGTTTTCTCGCCATCGGTTTGTTCGATCCCGACTCACCGCTGCGCGTGCGCCTGCTGCATGCAGGCAAACCGGTCACGATCGATGACGCGTGGTGGAAGCAACGCCTCGACGCTGCGCTCTCCCGTCGCTCTGGATTGTTTGATGAGCACACCAACGGCTACCGCTGGATCAATGGCGAGAGCGATGGCTGGCCTGGTCTCGTGCTCGATCGTTACGCCGACGTGCTCGTGTTGAAGCTTTACACCGCGGCCTGGCTGCCGCGCTTGCGTGACATGATTCACCTCATCCGCAGCGCGTTGAATCCATCGATCATGGTGTTGCGTTTGAGCCGGAACATTCAGGATATCTCGCGAGAACAGTTTCGCCTGAACGATGGCGATATCCTGCTCGGACCATTGACCGCGACACCGCAGTTCATCGAATCAGGAATTCATTTCGAAGCCGATGTGTTGCGCGGACAGAAGACGGGTTTCTTTCTCGATCAACGAGAGAACCGTCGTCGCGTGGAGCGATTCTCGCGCGGCGCGGATGTGTTGAACGCGTTCAGTTTTTCAGGTGGTTTCTCTTTGTATGCGGCGCGCGGCGGCGCGAAATCAGTCACGGATCTCGACATCAGTGCCCACGCACTTGAGGCGTCGCGACGCAACTTTGCCTTGAACCAGAGCGATGTGAACGTCGCCGCCTGTCAGCACGAACGCCTTCAAACGGATGTTTTCGCGTGGCTCGATCAAAACAGCATCCGCCAATTCGATGTGATCGTGCTCGATCCGCCATCGCTCGCGAAACGCGAGAGTGAAAGAGCAGGGGCGATCCGGGCTTATGGAAAATTGGTCGCCAGTGGCATCAAGTCGTTGCATCGCAATGGCGTGCTCGTCGCCGCGTCCTGTTCCGCTCACGTGAATGCCACGGAGTTTTTCGACGTGGTTAGGCGGACAGCACATCAGTCCGGGCGGAAGTTCGCCGAGATCGAAACCACGGGCCACGCGCCAGATCATCCCGCCACGTTTCCGGAGGCTGAGTATTTGAAATGTATTTACCTGCGCGGCTGAGCTTTTCGGCCGTAGGAGTCGAGGTGACGAGACTCTGACTGAAGAACAAAGTTAGAGACTCCTCACGTCGTCTCTTACAAGCAAGACGACTACTTCAACTCCCGGATCTTGAGATTTTTGAACCATGCTTCATCGCCGTGATCCGTAAGCATGATGTGTCCGGAGATCTTTTCGCCGAAGCCGGGCGCGTCCTTGAACTTGCTTTTGGCTAAAGCGGCTTTCACCTCTGGGCTGCCGAACTCGAACTCCAACACTTTCACGCCGTTCAGCCAGTGCTCAACGTGATTACCTTTCACGATAATGCGCGATGAATTCCACTCGTTGGCTGGCTTCACCGAGGTGTCCACCGTGCGCGGCAGCACATCATAAAATGTCGCAGTCAGATGTTTGGGCGCGAGCGGCTGCCCGTAGCCTTTGTCATCGATCATCTGATACTCGATGCCGGGAGAATCCTTGCGCTCTTCTGTCACCAGGTATTTGACACCGCTGTTTGCCTTGGGTTGCACGAGCCATTCCCAGGAGAATTCGTAATCGTTGAACTTCTGTTCTGTCACGATGTCGCCGGTGCGTTGCTTCGGCACTTTCTTGAGAATGCCATCTTCGACCTTCCAGCCTGCGCCGGGCGGCGTCTGCTTGCCGTAGGTGCGCCAGCCGCTCAGATCCTTGCCATTGAAGAGCGTCATCCACTCGGTGTCCGTGCCTGCTTTCGGATGAGCGCTCATGCCAGCGTCGGTGGTGCAGCATTCGTCGGTGTGCTTGCAGCCCGTGAGCGCGATGACGATGGCGAGAAGCGGAATCGAGAATCTCATAGTGTGCTGTGATTAGTTCGTGATCGAAAGAAAGGCGCAATCCTGAATTCACTCCGTGCCGGTCGCGGGCTTCGCCATCGTCTCACCCAGACGCATGTATTCGTAGAGCGCGTTGATCTGCTTTTCACCGTCGCCTTCGTAATAGTCCGTGAGCGCACTCTTGCCATCCTCGCCGAAGAACGCGGGCATCTTCGACTGCGGATCGATCGCCAGCGGATTGCGCATCCAGCGGAAAAAATACGGCTTCAACAATCGCGCGCCCGCAAGCCCGAGATTCGTCCCCTCGCTCTCGAACACCTCTAACGCCGGCATGTCGTTCACACCGTGGCAGGAGATGCAGGAAAGCCCGTTGTCCTTGCCGAGAAGCTTGTGGCCGATCTTCGCTGCCGCTTCATCGACAGGTGCTTCATCGGGCGTCGTTGGTCCGTAGCCCTGTTGCGCGGCTATGCCTTCGGCGAGCAACGCGGCGCGTGACTTGAAGGCAGGCATGCGCGAATCCACCCACACGCCGCCCTTCGGATGAATGTCCGCACGCACCTTGAATGGAGAACCGCCGATGAACCGCGCCGTCCATTCCGGTTTCAATTTTCCGCCCATCACATCCATCGGTGGGACGAGATCGATCTGCCCGTGACACGCATTGCACTGCGACGACCGCGTTTCCCGCGCAGCGAATTCCATCGGACTGTGACGCGACAGCGAATTGAAATCCGTCTTCACGAACGCGAGCAATGCTTCGCGCTGGCGAGCCGTGAATCGAAAGTCCGGCGCTTTGCTTTTCTCGTCGCGCTTCTCCGCCAGACACCCCTTCGCCTCCTTCGCGATCTTCGCGAGACTCACAGTGCTGAACCTGTTCTCCACATTTGCAGCCGAGTGACAGTTCAAACAGCCAATCGTTTGCACCAGTTCCTTCCCGCGCGCCACGAGTTGTTCAGTAACGGGCTTGGCGCTTTCGATCTTGTCCGCGTGCTTGAAGAGATACGACGCAAGCTCCTCAGCTTCGGAGTCCGCCAGTTTGAAATTCGGCATCCTTGTCCACGTGAAGTGGCGCTCGGGCGATTTTAGAAAGTCTCGCAATGCCGTCTCTCGCTCAAACTTTGCTGCGACATGCTTCAACGAGATTTTCGCTGAATCCTTCGCCGCCTTGTCTGGCGCGTTGTGGCAGCCCGTGCAATGCAATCGCTCGAAGATCGGGTTGCGGTCGATTGGCTGGGACGCTTCGTCTTCGGCAGTTAGAGTTGGTTTGGCGTTCGGGCCCGAGCGCTTGGAGATTTCCATGATCGCTCTTGAAGTTGCGAGCGCGTCAATGGACTTGCCTCCTTCAACGGGAATTGTCGGCGTTTGCAACGAATTCAAAAATGCCGCGATCGCCACCGTATCCTCTTTTGCCGCCGCGCCGTGCAGCAGGGCGGGCATCACCGCGGTGGCACGTGTGGATTTCGGATCAAGGATCCACTGAGCGAGCCAGGCCGCGCCGCGGCGTGCGCCGATGGCATCGAAACTCGGCGCGTCCATTCCCAGTTCCGGCACGGCTGACGCGAACTTCTCGACGTGACATTTCGCGCAGCGGTGATCGAGGAAGAGTTCGTGGCCCAGGCGCAGCGACTCTGTTTTCGCCAGTTCTGGCGTGGGTGTGTGCATAATCCACGCGGCCGGAATCGGATTCACGTTCGGGCCTTTCTCGGTCCAACCGATGCGCAACGAAGCATCGCTGTCGCCGCTCGTGTAAATCGCTTTGACCGCGTTCGGACCTTTGTTGAACTGCACGCCCTTGCTTAACTCCGAAGCGCCGCCCGCTGCGTCTGCCGAGAGCACTTCCTTTCCATTGATCTCCAGCTTGAACGCTCCAGCAATATGCTCCGCTTGAAACAGGTAAGTGGAACGGAGGTCCGCATGGATGAAACCGTGAAACTCGGCGGTGAATTTTCCAGGCGTGAGGAAAGGCGTGGCTGGTTTTCCCTTTTCCACGAACAGCCAGAGGTTGGGCAGCACTATTGTGTCAGCCGTCTTCCCATCGGCTGAAATGAATTTCACGGCAAAGCCGTTGGTGTCCGCAGCGCTTGCTGGAGCGACGATTAAAGCGGCGGCGAAGAACGCCAAAACAATTCTGATTGCCATAAACAAAACCGAGCGGTGCTTCCGCGCGGGCGCGATATAGACGTTCAGAAACGCCACGTCATCAACGATTCTCGAAACCCGCTCACGGCCTGGGCTGCACGCCCATCGTGAGGAACTCTTCGCGACTCAAAACGCCATCCTTGTTCGTGTCGAAGAGGATGAAGCGTCCGGGCGCCTGGTCGGGATCGGGTTGGTTCGCGAGAAACTCTTCGCGCGTGAGCTTGCCGTCGGCGTCCTTGTCGCGTCGCGCAAACATTGTGGCACGATCTTGTTTCGCCGCGGGTGTCATGGCTCTCCACTGTGGCTTGGCTTCCGGTTGCTTCGCGAGAATCGCGCGCAGCTCGGCGACGATCGCAGGCTTCTCGGTCGCAAAGTTCCGCGTTTCGTCAGGATCAGTTTTGTAATCGTACAACTCGATCACGCCGGTCTCGGTGGGTGCGCCCGGTTTCTTCCACTCGACGAGGCGATAGCGCTCCGTGCGCACGGCGCGGCCGATCACTTCACCCACGCCGCGCCGATTCCGCGGATACACGTGAAACACCGCTTCCTTCGTCGCTGCGTCGCCGGGATTTTTCAGCGTGGCGGCAAAGCTCGCGCCATCAAGATTCGCCGGCGTCGGCAAGCCAGCGATTTGGCAGAGGGTGGGATAAAGATCGACGGATTCGACGAGCGCCTTGCTGCGACCGCCGGCTTTCGCAAGCCTCGGTTTGATCACGAGCAACGGAATGCGCGTGGCTTGCTCGTAGTTCGAATGTTTGCTCCACATGCCATGATCGCCGAGGTGCCAGCCGTGATCGCCCCACACGACAATGACGGTGTTTTCCGCGAGGCCGAGCCGGTCCAACTCGGCAATGACTCGCCCGAGTTGCGCGTCCATGTAACTCGTCGCGGCGTGATATCCGTGGATCAGTTCACGAGCGGCCTCCGTGGTCAGCGGACCCGTCAGCGGCATGTCACGATATTGGCGCAGTTCGCCCCAGGTGGTGGGAGCAAAGGATGGCGCACCTTCGGGCGCGGATTGCAGCTTCGGTAACTCGAACGACGCGCGGTCGTAAAGGTCCCAATACTTTTTGGGCGCGATGAACGGGAGGTGCGGCTTGTGAAAACCCACCGCGAGAAAGAATGGTTCTTCGGGCTTCTCCTTCGCCATCTGCAACCGGCGAATCGCTTCATCCGCAATCATTCCATCGGAGTAAGCGCTGTCCGGCACATCACCAGCCTCGGTCGCGGCGCCGCGCGGCAGCTTGGACACGTCCACCCTTGCATTGCCGAAAAGCGCTTCCTCGCGCGTTGGTGTTGGTGGACGATTTTCCTTCAACACGTAACCGCCGCCCATTCCGTTCAGCTTCGGCGTCCAGTGCGGCACGCTCCACGACAGCGCGTCCTCATGATTGCCATGGCCGATATGGAAGATTTTTCCCATCGCTTCCGTGCGCCAGCCGTGTTGCTTGAAATACTGCGCCATGGTGACGGCATTTGGCGCTGCCAGTCGGAAATGCGTTCCGAGATCGTAGATGCCGATCGTGCTTGGGCGCAGCCCCGTCATGAGCGCATTTCGCGACGGCGCGCACACGGCCTGGTTACAAAACGCGCGCTCGAACAACACGCCACGAGTGGCGAGACGGTCGATGTTTGGAGACTTGATCTTCGTATCGCCGTAACAACCGAGCACGGGCTTCAGATCATCGACGCAGATGAAAAGCACGTTCGGGCGCTTCGCGGGCGGTTGAGTTTCCAGCGGCGCGTGCCGGCACGAGCAAATTATAAGCGCTGAAACTGAAATCGTGACGGTGACGAGCCTCGTCAGCAGGGGCGAACGCAAAAGTTTCTGTCGCATAAACACACGAGAGCGGTGCAGCCGCCCGAGCGGTATAAGCTCGAAGCGAGAATCCGTCACGAGGCGTTTTGAATGGCGGGCACGGTCGAACGTGCCCCCGGCGTCTCGCCGGGTGGAAACGTTGCGACAGCCAGCAGCGCCTCGTCGTTCCAAAGTCCCAACCCAGCAAGATGCCCGGGGGCGCGTTCGGACTTCAGCACAGCGCTTGACGTTTCGGGTTTTGCGGCGACACTGCGCGGCTCGATTTCAGAGAAACCGAATCATGGAACACATTCGTAATATCGCCATCATCGCACACGTCGATCACGGCAAGACCACGCTCGTTGATTGCTTGCTCAAGCAGTCTGGAACCTTTCGCGCCAACCAGCACGAGTCCTCCGAGGAACGCCTCATGGATTCGATGGATTTGGAGAAGGAAAAGGGCATCACTATCCGCGCCAAGAACGCCGCGTTCAAATACAAGAACTATCACATCAACATCGTGGACACGCCGGGACATGCCGACTTCGGCGGTGAGGTGGAGCGTATCATGAACATGATCGACGGCGTTTTGCTCGTCGTCGATTCCGCGGAGGGTCCGCAGGCACAGACGCGTTTCGTGCTACGCAAAGCGCTCGAAGCTGGCGCAAAGCCGATCGTGGTCATCAACAAGATCGACCGCGAGAATGCGAACCCGAAGAAGGTGCTCGATGAAGTGTTCGAGTTGTTCCAATCGCTGGGCGCCACGGATGAGCAGTTGGATTTCCCGTTCATTTATTGCAGCGCCAAAGGTGGCTACGCAAAGATCGAACTCGAGCATGCCAGCGGCACGATGGAGCCGCTGTTCGACGCGATCGTGAAGCACATCCCGCCGCCGCGCGCCAAGGCCGGCCTTGGATTTCAACTCCTGGTGGCCAACCTCGACTACAGCGATTACCTCGGCCGTATCGCTTTCGGGAAGATTTACGAAGGCAAGGTGAAGCTCGGCGATCCCGCCA
This sequence comes from Candidatus Acidiferrum sp., assembly GCA_035318425.1. GTDB lineage: Bacteria > Verrucomicrobiota > Verrucomicrobiia > Limisphaerales > SIBH01 > JANNGC01. Next base: position 8,625 of record DATHEW010000114.1, read on the forward strand.
TCTGCCGCCACGGCCACGGCAAGATCTCGAAAGGCAAAATCACAGCGATCTTCCACTTCGAGGGCATGAAACGCATTGAGGTGCAGG
>DATHEW010000115.1:0-4173 GCA_035318425.1 Candidatus Acidiferrum sp.
AGGCTGCGTGACCGCAAACGGCTCGAATGTGAGCGTCCCGATCGCGCTGTCACCATGCGCCTCGTAAGAGCCAACCCAATACTCGCCGCGATGACCGCTCCGCATTTCATTGCGCCGACGATTACCGCGTCGCCCCTGGCAGGCATTTCGCCGAACGCCGTGTGCGTGGTCGTCCAGCCTTTCGGGCCGTTCGATTTTGGAGGAGCGGGGATTCAGCAGGCTTGGAAGCTTGCGCTGCGAATGAAACGCACACGGCTGTCGAGCCCGCCTTCAAATTTGCCCGAGACCGCAATGCGGCGCCTCGGCGTCGATTCCAACCACGCTCTCAAGACGTTCGCGACGATTGCTGGCGCTGCTCGAACCGCCCCGCGGAACTTGTCGGCGATAACACCGCCCGCCTCCCTTCAGGAAGAAGCCAGTGCGCTTCTTTTCGGTGCCGTGTGGGATTTTTGCTGCGAAAGAAAGCAAGGGTGGGCCGGGCGGTCAAGCGTGGCTCGCGGAAGTCCGCGAATATGAAATCGAAGTGCTCTTGCATCGCAGATAAGAGCACCTCACACAGCCTCGATCTCGACTCTCGGCGATCGACTCCTTAGCCTTGGCCCATGCGTCCTGAATCGCTGGAATTTCTAAAAACCCTCGTCAACACGCCGAGCCCATCAGGCAACGAGCTGCGCGGCCAACGCGTCTGGATGGATTATGCCAAACAGTTCGCTGATGAAACATGGAGCGACGCTTACGGCAACTGTGTGGCCGTGCTTAACAAGGGCGGTTCACCACGCATCATGCTTGCCGGTCACGCGGACGAGATCGCGATGACGGTGAATTTCATCACGAAGGAAGGTTTCATTTACGTGCGCAAGGTTGGCGGCGTTGATCCTGGAATCATGCGTGCGCAACGCGTCGTGATTCACACACGCAAAGGCCCGGTTAAAGGCGTGATCGGAAACGTGGCGCCGCATCTCACGAAACAGGAAGGCGAACGCAAGGTGCCGAAGATGGAGGAACTGTTTATCGACATTGGTGTGTCAAGCCGTGCCGCTGCCGAGAAAGTCATTCGCGTGGGCGATCCGATCACGTTGGATGACGAATTCGAATTGCTGCGCGGCGATGTGGTGACGGCGCGCGCGTTCGACAATCGCATCGGCACTTTCTCTGTCGCGGAAACGTTACGGCTGTTGAAAGAGAGCGATGAGCCTTTCAACGCTGAAGTCATTGCCGTCTCCAACATCATGGAGGAAGTGGGCCTGCTCGGCGCGCGCCAGATCGCTTACACATTGAAACCTGATCTCGCGCTCGTCGTGGACGTGACGCATGCGACGGATTATCCGTGCGTCAATCAATGCGCTCATGGCGATGTGAAGCTGGGTCACGGACCCGCGCTCACGCACGGCGGCTGCAATCATCCCGTCATCGTGGAGCGAATCGAGGCGGTGGCGAAGCAGCAGAAGATCAAGTTGCAGCACGAAGCCATGTCGAACAGCAGCGGAACGGACACGGATGTGATTTTCTGGACGCGCGGCGGAATTCCTTCGGCGCTGATCAGCTTGCCGAATCGTTACATGCACTCACCGGTCGAGGTGGTGAATCTGAAAGATTTGGAACAGATTCCGCGGCTCATGGCCGCCTTCGCGAAGTCATTGAAGCGCGGTGAGGAGTTCAAGGTGACGATTTAACGTTGGGTTGGTTTCCCTCGTGGATGGTTCACAGCTTGCGCGTATCCCGCCCGCGCAGGAACAGGCTGATGAGGAACAGCACGAGAAAAATCCCGGCGATAAATTTCGCGATACCTGCGGCGAGCGCGCTTGTGAGCCACAACGCGGCGGCGAGAAGCGCGATAACCAAAAATACTGCGCGGAGCCACCTCATGCCGGAAACTCAGCCAACATTGATCGAAATGCAACAGACTAGAGAACTCGATTGATGCGCTCGATCACTTTGTCGCGTCCGACAATTTCCAGCAGATGATAAAGGCTCGGGCCCGAAGTGGCACCGGTCACAGCGAGACGAAGCGGATGAACCAGCGGGCCGGCTTTAATTCCCAGTTCGGCAGCGACAGCTTTGAGCGCCTTTTCCAAATCAGCGGCGGTAAAGCCTGACAATGCGGCGAACGCGTCACGCAACGTCTGCAGGCGAGCCTTGGCCTCCGCTGTGAATTCCCTGGCCGCAAGCTCGGCATCGATTGTCACCGCATCACGAAAATAAAATCCCGCGTAGCTGGCGAGTTCGCTGAATTTCTTCACCTTGCCTTTACACGTGTCGATTGCCGCCCGCGCGTACTCGGCGGGAAACGCATCGACGGGCACCGCAGCATGGCGCAGGGCCGCCGCGGCACGTGTGCGGAACTCATCATCCGGCAACTCGCGCAGATGTTCGCCCGAAAGCCATTCGAGCTTCGTCATGTCGAACTTCGCGTTGTGACGAAGCACTTGAGGCAAGTCGAATGCAGCGATCAATTCCTGCACGGACATTTTCTCGCGATTATTTTTAGGCGACCAACCCAGCAGCGCGAGATAGTTCACGACACCTTGCGGCACAAAACCTTCCTCCGTGTAAGTGGCCAGTGACGCGCCGCGATCGCGCTTGCTCATCTTGCTGCCGTCAAGATTCAGGATCAGCGGGATGTGCGCGTACTTTGGCGGCGGCACGCCGAACGCACGGAAAAGCGCGATGTGTTTCGCTGTGTTGGAGAGATGATCCTCGCCGCGCAGCACGTGTGTGATTCCCATCTCCATATCATCAACGACGTTCACGAAGTGAAAGACCGGCTGGCCATCCGAGCGCACGATGACGAAGTCAGGCTCCTGTTCCTCGCGATCGGTGAGCGGACGCGTCACGTCGCCGACGACGATGTCGGGAATGACGATGGGCTCGCGCGTCATGCGGAAACGGATTGCTCCATCGCGTTCGTAAGCGAGGTCCTTCGCTTTCAACTCCTCGACGCGCTTCGCGTAAATATCTTTGCGCTGCGATTGGAAGTAAGGGCCGCGATCGCCTTTGCTTGGCGCGTGCGCATCAGGTGCCGTTGGGCCCTCGTCCCAATCGAGACCGAGCCAGCGCAGTCCATCGAGGATCACGTTTACCGCTTCCTGGGTGTTGCGCGCTTCATCGGTGTCCTCGATGCGCAGAATGAACGTGCCACCGGTGTGGCGCGCATAGAGCCAGTTGAAGAGCGCGGTGCGCGCCCCGCCGATGTGAAGGTAGCCCGTGGGACTCGGGGCGAAACGGACGCGAACGCTCATGCCTTTTAAATGACGAATGACGAATTTTGAATGACGAACCAATCAAGCGAACACACGTTCGCGAGCGGCAGAACTTACCGTTGCGCTTCGGGCGCTGACAAGGTTCGCCGCGCATCGAGTTGCTCCAACACGCGGCAGAGTTTGCGCAATCGCGACGCGTTCACGCCCGCGCGCTCGGCCTGGCGGAGCGGTTCGCGAAACAACGCGTCGAGTTCAAGCGCATGGCCGCGGTCGAAATCAATCAACGTGGAAGGTCGATAGGCTCCCATTTCGCGGGTGCGCGAAACATTGATCCCTTCAGCATTGGGACGAATTTTCAAACCGAGCGCCGTGGCGCCGGCAATAACTTCGCGCATCAACTCACGGACAAGCTGTTCCCATTTCGAATCAGCGAGCAACTGGTCGGTCGTGAGGCAGGGCAGGAGGATTGTCTGCGCGGGAACCTCGCCGGAGAGGAGCGCATCGTGTCCCGCCGCACTTGCCACACCGAGACCGTTGAAAGGAATGTTCCAAACCAGTTTTTCCCAATGCGTGCGCGCGATGTTGTCGCTGACCTCGCAGGGGACGCCAGAGTGACGGATCATGCCCGCGATGTCGTGCGTGCGCGGCTCGGGCCAGCCAAAGAATTCGCCCAGAACAATTCGCCCGTGCGCGGTGTGCTCGATTACGCCGGGCTCGATGCGATTCAGGCAAACGAAGCAAAGTCCGCCGAGGATTTGTTTCGCCGGATAGAGGTTTGCGAGTGCGTCTTCGTTTCCAAGTCCGTTCTGCAACGTGAGGATCGCAGTGTGTTCATTCACGAGCGGTGGGAGCAGTTTCGCGAATTGATCGTTGGCGGTGGCCTTCAACGCGATGATCACGAGATCGCAGATACCGATCTGGTTCGGCGTGCGCGCGCACTTGGGATTCACGTGGAAGTCGCCATCAAAGCTGC
>DATHEW010000116.1:0-3743 GCA_035318425.1 Candidatus Acidiferrum sp.
ACGCCCGCTCCGTTCGCGATGGGTGAGTCGTTGAACAACCATTGATAATTCAACGGCGCTGACCCAACAGCAATGGCGCTGAAGTTCCCCGCCGCCGGAGCAACCACGGTTCGCGCCACAGGATGAATTGCGAACGTCGGAGCAATCGCCGAGTTCGTCGGAACGAAAATAATTTCATCCACCCAACCGCGGTCTTGTCCTCCCGCCGCACTGTTATTTTTCGTGTAGCGCCACTGGATGATCTGGTTGCCTGCCGCAATCGGGAACTGACGCCACGTCCAATCCACCTCACCGAAGAGACTCGCCTGCTCTGTGTTGTTGATGACCAGCCGTAATCTGTCATTCGTTTCGGACGACACTTTCCACCAAAAGCTTAACGTGCCGGGGCCTGTCACGGTCGTCGCAAAGGAATTCGTCTGGCTGTTGCCGATGCGTCCGCTGCGCGCGGCATCCGAGCCGTCGTGATTCACGCCAGTCTGGCCAACCCACGGTGGTGTTCCATTCGTGGTCCAGACCAGCGTTGGCGCATCGATAGCATCGACGAGCGCCACGATCTGATTCACGTCCAATACGGCATTCGAGCTGAGCACCGCGCTGGTGGGGTTGCGGACGAGCACAGCGTAAGTGCCAGCAGCGGCGGCTGAAACATTCGACAACGTCAGCGTGGCGCCAGTCGCGCCCGGAATATCTGAACCATCGCGCTGCCATTGATAACTGATGGGGGGCGCGCCGCTCGCGCTGACTGCGAATATTGCGACCGCTCCCAGGTCCACGTTTTGGCCAGCCGGTTGCGCCGTGATCGTGATCGGCGCGGGAATAAATTGGATTTGATCAACCCAGCCGCGATCCTGTCCTGCGGATGTCGAGCCGTTCTTCGAATACGTCCAGCGCAACGCCTGGGCTCCCGGGCGCACGCTGATGGTGCGCTGTTCCCAGTCCACCTCGTCGGAGATGCGCAACTGCTCTACGCCATTGGTTAAGAACATCAGCCGATCGTTGCTCTCTTCCGAGGAAACTTTCCACCAGAACGTCAGCGTGCCGGGGCCGCTCACGGTCGTTTCGATTGAAGTCGTCTGACTGTTCGTAATGGCTCCACTGCGTGCGGCATCCACACCGTCGTGCGTGAGCACGGATTGGCCAATCCACAGGGCATTTCCTGTCGCAGTCCATGTGAGGTTCGTCGCATCCAATGCCTCCGGCAGTGAAACAGCCGGTGTGACATTGAGAGACGCGCTGGCGCTGGCGACGCTGCCGCCGCTATTGCCGATGATCACGGAAAACAATCCGATCTGCGCCGGCTGCACGTTCGACAATACGAGCGGCGTGGTGCGCGCTCCTTTGACCAAAGGTCCGTCCGAAAGCGCGATCCCGTTACGCAGCCATTGATAAGAGAGCGGCGTTTGTCCCGTCACGCTGACGTTGAAGGTGGCGGTCGACCCTTCAACCACGTTTTGAGATGCCGGCTGGCTCGTGATCGCGGGAGGCGAGGGCATGTAAACGATTTCATCCACCCATGCACGATCAGCACCGCCGACTCCATCGCCGTTCTTCGAGTAGCGCCAGCGCACCGGATTGCTTCCCGACGGAATGTTGACGGTGCGCCATTCCCAATCCACTTCACCCGAAATTCGGAACTGCTCTTCGTCATCGACATAAAAGCGAAGACGGTCGCTGTCGATTTCGGAGGAAACCTTCCACCAGAACGTTAACGTGCCCGGCCCAACGAGAGTTGATTCGAACCAGGCTTCGGCGCCGTCCGCGACCGCAGCGGTCACGGCAGCGTCGATCCCATCGTGCGTCACGTTCGTACCGCAGGTCCAGGCCGTCGCACTGCTCAAACGCCAGGTGAAATCAGCATCCAACGATTCGGCGAGCGAACAAAGTCCGATGACAGTCGCGGAGCCGTCAGAAAAGCTCTTCGGCAGCGGGCGTCCGAGCGCATCGGCAAGACGACGCGCGACCGGCACATCGCACATTGAAATCGGCGTTGTTACCCGGCCATTGATGGTGAGCGCGCTCAGACAAACCTGCACCATTGCAGGAGCACCCGAGGTCAGCGCGACGCCAGGCGCGAGCGCGACAGTGAATCCCACCCGGCCTTGCGACATTTGATTTGTCGTCAGCGTCAACGTGGCGCCAGCCCACGTGCCCGCCTGCAGCTTCGCGCTGCGGAACCGCAGCAGGTTCGTGTCAAAGCAAAGACTGAACGCCATGTTGTTTTCGCCGCCCAAGGGCGCGAGAGACACGGCGAAGCAATTTGTCTTGCCGCTGGCCACGACCAGATCGCCCGCCGCAATGGCGCGCAAGGAACTCGCTTGCGACACGCTATAATCCTGGCCCGCAATGGTCATGGTACTCGCGCGCTCCGGCCCAGTGTTCTGCGCTGCGATGTAGGTGACGCGGCCCGGCCCCTCGCGGGTTCCGGGGACGATAGTGATCCAGGACGGTACGTTCTCCACCGGCCACGGACAGCCCGGTTCGGTCGCCACGAACACTTCGCCCGTGCCGCCCGCTTCGCCGAAGGCGAACTCCTCGGGCGAGATCGTGAACAGGCACGGCTTGCCGCCTTGAGCGATCGTCACGGTTTTGCCCGCCACGGTGAATGTTGCTGTCCGCGTTTCGCCCCTGGGGTTTTGTGAAACCCTGTAAACAATTATGCCGGTCCCGGCGCCAGACGCGCCCGACTCGATGGTGAGCCAGTTGTTTATGTTGGCAACGTTCCATCCGCAAAGCGCGCCCGCGGTGATTTCCACCGTCCCGGACTCGCTGAGGTAACCGTGCGTACGGCTCAGCGGCGCGACGGCGTACGAGCAGGGCCGTTGCGTCACGGTGAACACATGGCCGTTGATATTGAGCGCGCCCGAACGCTCGATGCCAGTGGTGTTCGGCGAGACGAGATATGTGAAGTTCGTCGTGTTGGTTCCTGTGACCGACTGCAAAGAACCGTATCCCGGAAAGCTGATCCACGAGTTCGTGTTCTGCACCGTCCACGAACAGTTGTTCGCCGTCGTGATGGTCACGGAACCCGTTTCTGAATTTTCCGTGTGCGCACGCGCCGTGGTGATGAGCACGATCTCACAGTTGGTGCCCCATTGATTGACGGTGTAGATGTCCGCGCCAACCGAGAGATGTCCGATGCGCCGGCCCGTCACGCGGTTTTCCGTGATCGAGTAATTCACGGTGCCTGTGCCGACGCCGTTCGATCCCGAGTTGATCGTGATCCAGGTGTTCGTGTTGATCACCTGCCAGGCACAGCCAGGCTTGGTCGTGACTTTGAAATTGCTTCCACCGGGGCCGAAGCCGTGAAAGCGATTCGCAGGCGAGAGCGAAAAGTCACACTCGATGGCGTGCTGGCGAACGAGGAAGCGTTCGTCGCCGATCAACAGCGTGCCCGAGCGTTCCAGGAACAACGGGTTCGGATGCACGTCGTAAATCACTTCGCCCGGCCCCTCGCCGAAGTCGCCGGACACGATCGCGATCCAATCGTTCGTGTTCTCCACCATCCAGTTGCACTGCGGCCCGACGGTCACTTCGATGGTGCCATCGCTGCCGGCGAAGCCATGCTGGCGTGTCAGCGGCGATAGCTCGGTCGCGCAGGGGACCGTGCTGGCCGCGACAGGCGCCGACACTGCCACCGCGCCGGCGGGATCCGTGATGCGCGCGCGGATCACGTGCGTGCCGAGTGTGTAATACCGAGTGATGAACACGGTGGATGAGGTGGGATCGGTGTCGAAAAAACCGTC
>DATHEW010000117.1:0-2914 GCA_035318425.1 Candidatus Acidiferrum sp.
ATCGCGATGGCGCTCTCGAACACACGCGTCGTTCCGATGGAATCGCGCGCTTACGATTTCGTGACGGAATGGCTCGTGCCGCTGGCGATTCCCCTGCTCCTCTTTCGCGCGAACTTTCGCGAGATCATCGGCACAGGCCGGATGTTCCTCGTGTTCCACATCGCAACGGTCGGAACGTTGCTCGGCACGGCCATCGCCGTGGTGGTGCTGAAACCCTGGATCACTTCGCCTGATCTCGCACACGCCGCTGGAATGATGGCGGCGAGTTACATCGGCGGCGGCGTGAACTTCATGGCGGTGAAGGCGAGCTACGGCGTGCGCGAAGCTGTCACCAATCCGCTGATCGTCGCGGACAACTTCGTCATGGCGGGCGCTTTCATCCTGATGCTCGCGATTGCGGCGAGCCGATGGTTTCGCGCGCGCTTTCCTCATCCGCATTCGTTGGATTCCGATTCGGACAAAAACCTTGCCGCCGAGCATTGGCAGCGCAAAGGCATCTCGCTGCTCGATGTCGCTCGCACACTCGCGTTCGGGTTCGCTGTCATGGCAGTCGCGGGTTTGCTCGGTCGCGTGACGCGCGGAGCGTTTGGCGATGTCTCGCAATCGTCGGTGTTTGTTCAAGTGCTGCACGTGCTCTGCACCAACAAGTTCGTGTTGCTCACGCTCGTTACGCTGGTGTGCGCCACGCTGTTCAACAAATCGCTCGCGAAGGTGAACGGCGCGGAAGAACTCGGCACCTACATGCTGCTGCTGTTCCTGTTCACACTGGGTCTGCCAGCCGATCTCGTCGCCGTCGTGATCCATGCGCCGCTCTTCCTCGTCTTCTGCGGCATCATCGCGGGAGTCAACGTGACGTTCACGTTGCTGGTTGGGAAAGCGTTGCGTCAGAATCTCGAAGAACTGCTCCTCGCCTGTAATGCCACGCTTGGTGGACCGCCGAGCGCGGCAGCAATGGCGACGAGTGCCGGATGGCCGAAGCTCGTACTGCCCGCGATCCTCGTCGGCATTTGGGGCTACGTGATCGGCACTCCGATTGGCGTGATCGTCATCGAAATCCTCACGCGCTGAACGCAAACCGGCGTCCGGGATTGAAATGACCTTGGCGCTTTCATACCGTCGCGCGCATGACACCATCGGGACTTTTCGCGCTTGCTGCTGCCCTGCTCTGCTCCGTCGGTTCCGTTTCAGCCGCTAGCACATATCGCATCGCCGTGGTTCCGAAAGCCACATCGCACGAGTATTGGAAATCGATCAACGCCGGCGCGGTGAAAGCACAGCGCGAACTCGCCGATCGCGGCGTGAAGGTGGACATCATCTGGAAAGGACCGTTGCGCGAAGATGATCGCGACCAGCAGATCCAGGTGATGGAAAATTTCATCAGCCAGCGCGTGAACGGGATCGTGCTGGCGCCGCTGGACTCGAAGGCGCTCGTGAATCCCGTCTCGACCGCGATGTCCGCGAAAGTGCCTGTCGTCATCATGGATTCCGGGCTCAAGACTGATCGCTACGTGAGCTTCGTGGCGACGGATAATTTCAAGGGTGGCGTCCTCGCGGGCGAACAGATGGCGAAGCTGCTCGGCGGAAAAGGCAACGTGATCCTGTTGCGGTACCAGACTGGTTCGGCGAGCACGGAGGAGCGTGAGGCCGGATTCCTGGACGCATTGAAAAAGTTTCCGAACATCAAAATCATTTCCAGCGATCAACACGCCGGCGCCACGCGCGACACCGCCCTTCGCGCTGCACAAAACTTGTTGAATCGCTACGGCAAGGACACGCAGGGCATTTTCGGACCGTGCGAGCCAGCCGCCACCGGAATCATTCTCGCGCTGCGCAGCAACGGCAAAGCGGGCGGCGCGATCAAAGTCGTCGGCTTCGATGCCGCCACCACGATCGTCGATGCCATGAAGCGCGGCGACGTGCAGGCGATCATCGTTCAGAATCCGTTGCGGATGGGTTACCTCGGCGTGATGACGCTGGTGGATCATCTCCAGGGAAAGCGCGTCGAGAAACGGATCGACACCGGCGTCTGGGCCGTGACGCCCGAGAACATGGAGACGGCTGAGATGAAAGAGTTGCTGTATCCGCCGTTGGAGAAATACCTGAACTAGAGTGGTTGCTGAAAGTAACTTCCGATTCCTTAGCGTTTCTTGAGTGGTCTGCGTCCCGTTCCCTCTCACCTCGGCCCTCTCCTTTGGGGAGAGGGAGCACCGCATTCCGTCTCTGCGGATGTTTGAGCGCGCGTCGTGACGCAGACAGGCGGAGGACGATTCTCCTTCTCCTTTGGAGAGAGGGCCGGGGTGAGGGGGAAAGAGTCATCCAACCTCGCGAAACGGAAATTACTTTTGGCAAACGTTATAGCTCCATTCCACTCGACTCGCGGGCCACACCGCTGGATTGTTCCGCGCCATGATTGAACCGTGGAAGCAGATCAGCTCCAAACGCGCCGGCGATTTCCGCATCTTCAAGATTCGCTCCGACGAAAAAATCTCTCCCCGCACCGGAAAGCACTGCGACTTCTTCGTTATAGAATCGGTGGATTGGGTGAACGTCGTTGCTGTCACCGCGAATGATGAACTCGTCATGGTCGAGCAGTTCCGTCACGGCTCCAACTCGGTGGAACTGGAGATCCCCGGCGGCATGATGGACCCGCATGAGACTGATCCGGTCGCTACGGGCTTGCGTGAGTTGCGTGAGGAAACCGGTTACGAAGGCGCGAATGGGCGCAAGCTCGGCTGGGTATATGCAAACCCTGCGATCATGAACAACACCTCGCACTTCGTGCTGGTCGAGAACTGCGTGCTCAAGCATGGCTGCGAATTCGATCACAGCGAGGACATCGTGACGCGGCTCGTGCCAGTCGCCCAAATTCCAGAATTGATTCGCGAGCAAAAGATTCGTCACCCGCATGTGGTCT
>DATHEW010000118.1:0-3197 GCA_035318425.1 Candidatus Acidiferrum sp.
GCTGGAGGACGAAGAAGAAACGTTGCACCCACCCTTCCCGCAACCGGCGAAGACAACCAGAGCGAGCACGAAAACCGCGAGGTGCGTCTTGGGCATTAAGTGCTGCATAACTTTAAACTGCGGATTATCGATGTGAGGCTCATGTTACACTGTGCCATTCCTGGCACGAGTCGAAAAGGTTTCATCTCGCACCCGCCGACGATCATCATATTGGCGTCCGAACGCCTCCACGTTTACTTCCCGCCCCTGCCGTTCGACCTGGAAGGAATGAAATCCGGCCAGCAATTCCACGCACCGCCTGGCGAGATGGAACATCGCCTCAGAGCGCTCCCGATAGCCGCTCGACCACTTTTGCGTTCACCGCCTTCCAGCATTCTGGTGATACGCCATCATTCCATACGACGACAATGACCAAGCCTTTGCGGTGAACCTGCGCGTGGCCTATGCTCCCCATCACCGACCAAGTCTTGCGTAGAGCCTTCTCCCACCGGTCAGCGTCTGCCGCAGACACAGCCTCCAACCCGTAGAAACCGAGGTCGTGTTTTTCGCGGTAAAGGGCGTAGAGCACAGAGCGGATACCCTCGCTGCCAAGACTGCCTTGCGACGCGCCTCTTGCAATGCCCGTGACGAAGGCGGCGTTGGTCGAGACGTGCGGGTTTCCTGGCGCACGCTTCACATGTCGAACCGAATCGTCATCAATCGGGCCCGTCTTAAGTGAGGCGTGCAGCTCGGGTCCTTCGAGGACCAACGAGCCCAATCCGCTCCCACTCATCTTCTTGTGAACCTTCCGGAGTTCGTAGCGATTCTCGACGGCGGCTTCAAAGCCCTTCGGCGTCTCTTCGGCACCGCCTATCGCGGCCAAGGTCAAGGTCCCGTCCTCAATCTTGAAGAAGGCTCGGACAACCTCGCCGATGCTACCAGCCTGTGATGGTGGACCACCTTTGATGGTGGCGTGCAACTGCTTTGGGTCTTTGCCTGCCGGCACTGTAATGGTCGTCTCAAACCAAAAGTTCGTGTCCCGATGAAAATGGAATGAATCGCCGGTGATCGTGATAGTGATTTTTTCGCGCGGTTGAGGGGGAGATTCCAAAACTCCGATCTTCAAAAAATCGAAATCAATTTCACCTGGCTTTGGCTTGCTGGCATTTTGGAGATCAGGATTTTTGGAAGTCCCCTTATCGCCCACGACGATTTCCTCCCATGTTCCCTGGAGAGCTTGCAGCTCTGCATTGGTCGGTGGATTGACAATGCATTTGCCTTTGGCGGTGGGTTGTTCGCCAGCGTGAGCGATGAAAGTGGCCACGAGGCAAACGATGGCGACGCAATGTCGAAGAAGTTTCATGGCGTCAAGTGTCAGGCGGATGCTGAGCAGGTTGTCAGAAATCTGTAAACAGATTGTAAATTGTCCGTTCATACGGGCGCGAGGAAACGCCTACGACCCAAGCTTAGCGACTCTGAATTGCGATAGTCGTACCAAACATGAAATGAGTGCCCGCGGGTCTGGCGTCTGAGTGGGTCGATCATCATATCCGTCTTATTCTCAGAGCCGACTCTATCAGCTCTGCCGCCATCGAAATCGAATCGCGCGAACGAATCGCCTGCTGCAGCTTTTTAGCGTTGTCCCGATACCGCTGATCTCCCAATACTCGCTGAACTTCAGTCCGCAGTCTCGCCGTACCCAGCTTAGCCGCCGAAACCATCTCTCCAGTTCCCGTCCATTCAATTCTGGCTGCAACCCCGGGTTGGTCGTTGGTGATTGGAATCGCCACCATCGGCACGCCCTTTGAAAGACACTCCAGCGCCGTATTCAGCCCCGCGTGGGTGATGCACAACGCCGCACGCTTAAGCAATTCAAGCTGCGGCGCAAACTCCACCACGATCGGCTCGCCGGCCAGCTCTTCCATGTCTTCTGGTTTTCCGCCCCCGCCCAGCGACAGCACAAGCTGCGCGTCCAGCCCGGCGCATGCTTCGGCAATAATTCCGAATATGTGCTTCTGCCGGTTCTGCAGCGTGCCCATTGACGCGTATACCAGCGGCCGCCCATCCAGTTTCTCAAACGGAAACTCGACTGCCGGCCGCGCTGACGGATCATGCCAGGGCCCGGTGAAATGAACATTCTCCGGGATCGATCGGCGCGGGAACTCGAATTCCCTCGGCTGCTGCGCGATCTGTCCGAGTTTGGAATGTTCCTGCGACATGCGATCGAATTGCGCGAGTCCATTTTCGCGCCTCAACTCGTTCAATGTGCGCAAAAGCGGCCGGCCAAAGCTTTCGAAGAAAGTGTATCCGGCCCAGTTGCGCAAGCGCCCGATCCAATCCGTGCGATATCGCCAGCTCGTGAAGAACGGCGGGGCCAGCTCATCCCGGTTGACCATCAGTGCATTGCAAATCGTCAGAAATGGCAGGCCGGCTAATTCCGACGCCGTCCCAGCGCCCATGGAAACCTGGTCCACCAGCATCAGCTCGAGACGATCATCGCGGAGCATCGCGGGAACCTGCCGGACCACGACTCCGATCGCCCGGATCATCGAATCGCGCGTGTAGCGAAACGCCTTGTAGCCTGAGAGCGTTGGGTGCACCTGCTGGTTCTTCAGGTCCTCTTCCAGCGAATATTCCTTCTCGCCAAAGCACCTCACCTCAAACCCGCGCGCGCGGATTTTCTCGGCCGCCATCGGCGCCTGATAAAAAATCACCCGATGCCCGCGCCGCTGCAGCTCACGGCAGAGTGTGGTCAGCGGGTTCAGATGCCCGGTGAGCCTCGGACAGATCGCGCCGATGATTGCCATTGTGGTGTGATTCTATTCGGAACGCAGCAATGCCGAAAAATCATCAACTTGCCGCTGCCCCGTGATCGTGTACTTTCCGCCTTTCCGCCATTCGCTCATATGGACGTTCAAGAATTCCGCCAACATCGAGCACATGTGCCTGGATGCCTTCCAATCCACTCAACGCGGATAGGTCGGTGGCGACGACTGAATGCCCTCGGTTTGGCAAGGACCTGCGCCGTGGCCAGTCCTATGCCGCGTGCCGCCCCTGTGATCAGAACCCTCTTTGACATTCGGAAGCCCTCTTGCGTGTCGTAGCAGGTATTCTACGGTTTGTTCTCCAGCCCCCGCACAAATCTGCACCCAAAATACGGAGTCGACAGAGGCTGGATCAAGAAAAAATCGGGCGAAATGGTGCCGATCGCTTCTGGC
>DATHEW010000119.1:0-2269 GCA_035318425.1 Candidatus Acidiferrum sp.
CGTGAGAATGAGGCATTCTTCGGAGACGCGAAGCAGGACAAGGAGAAGGCGAACTTGTATGGCGGTCTCGCCGCACTCGCGGAAGCGCTGGCAAAGATCAACGACACGCCGCGCGAGAAATCATGAAACCTCGGAGAAAAACTGAGAGCGCTCTCGATCGCCCCAACCGCGCCAACGATTCACACGTGGGACAGAAATCCCGCTTCAGCTCGCCGCGCGCGAAGAAGCGCAGTGACAAAACAGTGCCCGCGGATCGCGGCGCGAAGGAGCAGGAATCCTTAAGTCAGGGCAGCGAGTAGTCGCGGTTGCTTCGACGTCATACTGTCCCGCTGCCAAACGGGCGGCGCTCTTCTCCCGCCGGTTCAATGTGTACCACCACGTCGTTGACGCGATGTTCTGAGGTGAGAAGACGCGCTTCCACCTGATGCGCGATCGCATGGCCGTGCCGCACGGTGAGGTCGCCATCGACCACGACGTGAATGTCCACCGCGAGATGCAGTCCGCTTTTGCGCACGCGACATTTCTCGATTTCCACCACGCCTTCGACATCACCGGCCAGTTCGCGGACTGCCGCGACCACGCCGGGAGAGACGGCGGCATCCATCATTTCATCGAGCGCTCCGCGCAGAAGGCGCACGCCATTCCACGCGATGATCCCGCAGGCGACCAACGCCGCCCAATCATCCGCGGTCTCGAAACCTTTGCCGCCGAGCACGGCGATGCTGATGCCGACGAACGCAGCCGCTGACGTGAGCGCGTCGCTGCGATGATGCCACGCGTCCGCCTTGAGCGCCGCGCTGTCCAGCGCCGAACCGGTGCGCCACGAAAGTCGGAACATGAATTCCTTCACGATGACGACAGCCACTAGCACCACGAGGGTGAACTTCTTCGGCGGTTCATGCGGGTTCAGAATCTCGTGCAGGCTTTGCACCGCGATCATTACCGCCGCGCCGAGCAACAGCATGGAGACGATCGCGGTCGCGATCGGTTCGGCCTTGCCGTGGCCGTACGGGTGTTTCGCATCTGCCGGAAGCACCGCGAAGCGCAACCCGCTCCACACGATCAACGAACTCACGATGTCCGCGGCGGACTCGATGCCGTCGGCAATGAGTGCATAGGAGCCGCCGAAGACACCCGCCACGATCTTCGTCGCAGCGAGAAGAAGATTCACCCCCGCCGAGAAGGCAGTCATCCGCAGTCCTGGTGTAATGAAGCTCATTTGGCTGCCGCCGGTTTGTACGCCGCGACAGCGAAACGGTCAAACGCTCCGCACATTTGCTTTCGGTCCGATTGGGTTATTGTCGCACATGAGGAAAGATGGGCAGAAGCCGGTGGGGCCATCAGGCCGGTTTCCACAATGGGGTCTTCCGCTTTGGTATATTCTCGTCACGATTTTGCTGATCTGGATTTGGCAGGGAGCGTTGACGCAGCTCACCGTCCACAAGATTCCTTACAGTGAATTCAAGACGCGCATCTCACGCGGAGAAGTCGTCGAGGCTAGGCTCGGCGAGGAAATCACCGGCGCGATCCGGTCTAAGCCGGACCTGCCAGTGATCGCAAACGTCACAACGAATCTTCCACCCGATTTTAATTTCCGAACGACGCCGCCAACCGAAGGTGACTCGAAGCTTGTCGAGGAACTCATGGCGGCGAACGTGAAGTTCGATGGTTTGCGGCCCAACATGCTTTCGCAATTCATCATGGCGTGGCTGTTGCCTATCGGGATCATGCTCTTGCTCTGGAGCTTCATCAGCCGGCGGATGAGCGCGGCAGGCGAATCGATCATGAGCTTCGGGAAAAGCCGCGCGAAGCTGAGCGTGGACAAAGACACCGGAGTAAAATTCAGCGACGTGGCTGGATGTGACGAGGCGAAGTATGAGTTGCAGGAAGTTGTCGAGTTCCTGCGCAGTCCGGATCGTTACCGCGCTCTCGGCGCGAAGATTCCGAAAGGCGTCCTGCTCGTCGGCCCGCCGGGAACAGGCAAGACGTTGCTGGCAAAAGCCGTCGCCGGTGAAGCGAAGGTGCCGTTCTTTTCGCTGAGCGGAAGTGACTTCGTGGAGATGTTCGTCGGTGTTGGCGCTGCGCGCGTCCGGGATTTGTTTACGCAAGCGAAGGTCCAGGCACCGTGCATCGTTTTTATCGACGAACTGGATGCCATCGGGCGCCAGCGCGGCGTTCACGTGGGCGCAGTGAATGATGAGCGCGAACAAACTTTGAACCAGCTTCTCGTCGAGATGGACGGCTTCGCGCCGAACGTTGGAATCATTTT
>DATHEW010000120.1:0-4456 GCA_035318425.1 Candidatus Acidiferrum sp.
CGCGCAAATGCCCGACGCCAGCAAGCCGAGCGGGATTCCGAAGGATGATTTTCGCGCGCACAGCCGCTTGATGTCAGACATGCTCGTGCTCGCGTTCCAGACGGATTGCACGCGGGTGGCGACCTTCATGTTCGCGAATGACGGCAGCGGCCGCACCTACAAGGAGATCGGCGTGAGCGACGCGCATCACGAGATTTCTCACCACGGCCGGAACAAGGAAAAGCTGGAGAAGATCGCCAAGATCAATCGCCATCATGTCGAGCAGTTCGCGTATTTGGTCGAGCGACTGAAGTCGATCAAGGAAGGCGACGACACGTTGCTGGATCACAGCCTCATCGCGTACGGCAGCGGCATCAGCGATGGCGATCGTCATAATCACGACGACTTGCCGATCATCCTCGCAGGCCGAGGCGGCGGAACGGCAACTCCTGGCCGCCATCTCAAGTACGAGAAGGAAACTCCCGTGACGAATCTTTGGCTCTCGATGATCGATCGCGCCGGAGCGACGGGCGTGGAGAAACTCGGCGACAGCACGGGCCGCATCGATAACATCTGACGAACGCCGGTAGGCGTGGTCTCCTCACCGCGCCGCGGCCAAGCGCTTGCGCATCACGGAAACAATCCGCGCAACCGTTTCGCTTCCTGCACGCGCTTGATTCCCAGGCTTAGTGCCGCCGTGCGCATCGAGATTTTGTTCTTCCGATGCGATGCCAGGATTTGCGAGAACGCGGTTTCCAGAATGCGGAACAACTTGTCCATCACCTCCGTCTCAGACCAGAAGAAGCTCTGCAAATCCTGCACCCACTCGAAGTAGCTCACCACCACGCCGCCCGCGTTCGCGAGAATGTCTGGGATCACGAAAATTTCCGGACGGTCAGCGAGGATCGCATCGGCTTCTGGAGTCGTTGGTCCATTCGCGGCTTCGGCGAGCACGCGGCATTGAATCTTCCGCGCGTTCTCCGCCGTGATCTGTCGCTCCAATGCCGCGGGCACGAGGATGTCGCAAGGCGTCACGAGCAATTGCTCGTTTGTGATTGCCTCGCCTTCAGGAAAACTATCGACGGTCTTCTTGTCAGCCAAATGTTTCTCCAGATTCAGAAGATCGAGGCCCTTCTTATTGTAAATGCCGCCGTTCACATCGCTGACCGCTACGATTTTAACGCCGTACTTCGCAAGTGAGTACGCGGTGACTGAACCGACGTTTCCGAATCCTTGCACCACAGCGGTGCAATGAGCTGCATCGACACCGAGGACATCGAGTGAACGATTGATCAAGTAGCTGACTCCGCGTCCCGTCGCCTCGCGCCTCCCGAGCGATCCTCCGAGCGCCACTGGTTTTCCCGTGACGATGCTCGGCACTGTGCTGCCGACGTGGACCGAATACGTGTCCATCATCCACGCCATCACCTGCTCGTTTGTTCCCACGTCCGGCGCCATCACATCGACCTGCGGACCAATAAACGGGATCATCTCTTGCGTGTAGCGCCGCGTGAGCCGCTCGAGTTCGGTAGTGGAAAGCTCGCGAGGATCGCAGGTGATGCCGCCTTTCGCCCCGCCGTATGGCAATCCCGTCAACGCGCACTTCCAACTCATCCACATCGCGAGTGCCGCGACTTCGCCGAGCGTCACGTCAGGGTGATAGCGCAAGCCGCCCTTCGTCGGCCCAAGTGTGAGGTGATGCTGCACACGATAGCCGGTGAAGACTTGCGTTGAACCGTCATCGCGGTGAATGGGAAGCGCGACTGTCATGGAACGTTTCGGGAATTTCATCCGGTCGCGTTCTGAAGCGGGTATATCGAGGTAGCTCGCCACAGCATCGAATTGCTGGCAGGCCATGTGAAACGTCGGATGGTCGTAAACGTTCATGGCGCTAGGCTCCAATTTTCGAATCCCAAACTCCAAATAAATTTTGTGGCGTTACGGTCATCAACAACTGCCGTGTGGAATGCTGGGGATGATTAAGCGCGTCTGCGGTTGGGCTCAAACCGCGGGGCTCTGTCCCGACGTTCCGTACGTCACGCGTGTGCGACTGAGAAGGTGGCGCGAGCCGAAGTCGCCGCTGTCGCGACATCGCGGGCGGGAAGCATTTCGAGAACGGAGTTGAGCAGGGGCAGCACTTCGTCTGGGCAAAACGGTTTCTGGAGAAAGGCGTTCACACCGAGGTTCCGCAGGTCGGATGAGGCATGGCCACTCATTAGGATCAGCGGAATATGGGCGGTGCGGGAATTGGCGCGCAACGAACGGACCACATCTTCGCCGTTCATTCCGGGCATGGAGAAATCGCAGAACACGGCTGAAGGCAAAGCGGATTGGGCCAGTTCCAATCCTTCGTGTCCGTTCGCGGCGGTCAAAGTCTGGTAATCGGCCGAATCAATGATGGCGGCCATCAGCTCACCCATCATCAGGTCGTCATCAATCACAAGGATCGTGCGGGCAGTTTGTGTCATAGTCGTAGCAGAATTCATTTCATTGCCCCCCAATCTGGAACCACGCGTCCTCTCCTTTGTTCGACCCGTCCTGATAATACGTTCCAGCCGGGTACGCAGAGCTGAAGCCGGAGCTTTCGATGTAAATCCTGCCGCCGTTCGGCGCCTCGCAAGCAAGGTTGAGGTAATAGATCGTCCCGGCGCTCAAGACGACCGGACTTTGATAAACGATCTCGCAAACCTGGAATGTGGCGCCGCTTGTGGTGTTCGTGATCGTCAATGGATCGATCGCGATGCCGCTGCCAGCCAGCGCCCCTGAATTCAATCCCGTGCCAATCGACAGTTGGAGAGGAGCGTTCGGGAGAGTGGCGGTGCGGGACAGGTGAAACACGATCTTGCTGACGCTGTAGCTGGGTCCGCCTGATGTTCGGTACCGAAACGATTGAGCGCCTTGTTGTCCGAGCTGGATATCGATGCTGTGGCCGCGCGAAGAATTCTCCTGAAGCACAGTCATGGCCTGCGTTCCGACTCGGGCCTGATAGAAACAAAGGCTGCTGTTGTGGGCGTTAGTGTCGAGAAATTCAATCTCTCCGGTGAGCGCAACGTTCGTCCCGATCGGCACCCAATCCGTGTGGTTGCTCGAGGCGAGGATGGTGTATACCGCAGCCGCCGGGCCGGACACACGAAGCTTGAAGCCATTGGAGACAACACCTGTCGGATAAATTTTTAATTGCTGCGTCAACGTCGTGGTTAGCGCAACGGTGGCGATCACGCTTTGGCCTTCGCCGTCCGACGCGCGGTAAGTGAACGAGTCCGCGCCGAAATAGTTGCTCTCTGGCGTGTAGGTAAAGGAACCGTCCGCGTTCAACGTGACCGAGCCGTGGGCCGCGGACGAAACCAGCACCGCGCTGAGCTTTCCGCCATCTGCGTCACTGTCATTCGCCAGGACGCCGGGAGCCGGGATGGCCAACGGAGAATTCTCGCTGGTGATGTACGAGTCGCCAACGGCCACGGGCAAATTGTTCACGCTCGTCACCACGATTACCGCCAGCGCCGTGGCGGAAGCTGTGCCGTCAGTGATTGTGTAGCTGAGTCTCGCGATGCCACTGAAGCCGGCGGCGGGAGTGAAAACGATATTGGCTCCACTCACGATCGCCGTTCCATTCGTGGCGACGCAGCCCATGATCGACAATGCGTCGTTGTCAGCATCACTGTCGTTGGACAGCACTGGAACCGTGACGCTGACATTCTCCATAGTGTTCGTGGCGTCATCCCGGGCGACAGGCAGGTCGTTCACGGGCAACACGGAGATAGCCACCAGGCCCGTGGCAGAAAAAGTGCCGTCCGAGATGGTGTAACCGACAGTGGCGGGGCCGTTGAAGTTAGTTGCGGGTGTGAAGACGATTCCGGTGCCGCTCACGGACACAGTGCCGTTACTAGCCGAAACGGCCGTGATCGCAAGGGCGTCTCCGTCGTGTTCGATGTCATTGCCGAGCACGTTGATGGCAATGCTGCTGTCTTCAAGAACGTTGGTGCTGTCGTTGATGGCGACCGGTGCGTTGTCCACTGGTGTGACGTTGAACGTTACGGTCGCAATGGCCGAGGTGATCGGCTCGTGAATCTCAAACCGCAGGTCTTTACCCTCGTCGCTGCCTCCTTTGTAGGAGGTTCCTCGCGAATACGAATTGCCGCTCGATCGCTCCAGATACACTTCCTTGCCGCTCGGAGAGTTGTTGAATGACAGAAAATACGTGGTACCGGCGGTGAACGGCCCCACCGGCCGGTTGTACACGATCGTGTAATCCTGAAAGGAACTGCCTCCACTCGTGTTGGTGATTGTCGCCATCGCGATTGTATAAGCAGTGCCTGGAATCGTCCCGGAGAGGGTGCTGATCGAGAAGTTCACATTGTTGTTCTGCGCCGGTTTTCTTGAGATGCGAAACGTGATCTTGCTGATGCTGTAGCTCGCGTTGCCGCTTGCTCCGTGCCGGAATGACTGCGCACTCGGCTCGTCCTTTTTGATTTCGATC
>DATHEW010000121.1:0-2893 GCA_035318425.1 Candidatus Acidiferrum sp.
CCATCGCACGCCAATTCCGAACGCGCGTGCCGTCAGCGCACCCCAACTCACTAGCACGGAAAGCACAGCGATACGGGCGGCACGAATGTGCCATGAGGATTGATAGGCCTGAATATGGCCTGACATTGGTTTCATTAAAGAGAAGTTCACTTTGGGTAATCGCGCCAAAGCCAGCGCAGCATCTCCGGCATGATGGATCCGCCATGCGAATCTGAGTGCGTCCCCTCGGCGAACGAATGCTTCACGTCGTAACCCTTCTCAATCAGCGCAGCGAGCATCGCCACGTTTTGCAAATGCCAGTCACGGTTCGGGTTCTCAGGACGGCGGTTGTCGTTCAATGTGTCCTCGAGAAAAATCCGAATCGGCTTCTTCTCGGTTTCACGCACGAGCTTCGGAAACACGTGACCACCGCGAATATCCGTGAAGCTGCCGATGCAACTGATGACTTTGCGGAACTGATCGGGCTGTTCCCACGCCACATTGAAGGCGCAAATCGCCCCACTACTGAAGCCGCCGATGGCGCGGCCTTCAGGATTTTTCGTCAGGTTATACTTCTTGCTAACCTCCGGCAGCATCTCGTCGATGAGGAAACGGGAGTAACGGTCGCCGAGTGAATCATACTCGAAGCTGCGATTGTCCGGGTTGCCACCACGCGCCTCGGTGTACTCTTCACCACGAGAACCCGGCGTGATGAAGATGCCAATCGTGACGGGCATCTCCTTCTTCGCGATCAGGTTTTCCATCACCTGCGGCACACGTTGCACAAAGTTTGTTCGCGTCGCGCGCTGGCCGTCCTGAAGCACCAGCACGCAGGCGGGCTTTTCGGCCGAGTATTGCGCCGGGACGTAAACCCAATACTTGCGCACCGTGTTGGAGAACACCTGGCTCTTGAAAATGAATGGCCCTTCCAGCTTCCCTTTCGGCACGCCTTCCTGCGACAACGAATTTGGATCGATTTGATACTGAGGCGCCGGAAGTCGTGTCGCAGCCGCAGACTGAGTACCGTTGATCTCGACGGGGGGCTTCGGCTCGTCCGCCGCGAGGACGGTTGAGACAGCGCAGTACAAGGGCAAATACGAAATCTTCATGTTGATGAACTCAAAGACGACGCTGTGATTGCCGTGAGGTTACACGTTTGCCCGTCCCGACCCTCAAATGAAAATTTGCGCAAGACACCACATTCGCAATTCAGAGCGTTACTTTCCCGCTGCGTCAGGCGTCCTCATTCGTCAGCCCAAAGATTGTTCCCAGAAAACTGAGCAGACAGCGTCAAAGAACACTCGTGAACCAGCATTGTCGCATCTGAACGCAATCGAGCCTCGATTCGAGAGAATTTTCCTATTACTGAATTCAACAAACAACGCATAGAAACTATGAAAAAACTCACTTCACTCATCATCGCGACAATCATGTTTGCCAGCGGTTCGTCGCTACTGGCGCAGCAAGCAAAAAAAGCCGCTTCGACTGGCGGCAATAGCCCGCACGAAACCACCAGCGCCGTCATCGATGGCAGCCGGGTGACGATCACATACGGTCGGCCTTTTACCAAAGACCCGAAGACCGGCGAACCGCGAAAGATCTGGGGCGGGCTTGTGCCGTGGGACAAGGCGTGGAGGACGGGTTCTGACGAAGCGACGCTGCTCGTTACCCAAAAGCCACTGATCATCGGTGAAACCACGGTTCCGGCCGGTGCTTACACTCTCTACACGATTCCGTCTGAGTCGGGCACCTCGAAGCTGGCCATCAGCAAAAATCTCGGTGCCTGGGGCGTCCCGGTGGATGAAAAGAATGACCTTGCGCGCGTTGACCTGAAGAAGGAATCGCTCGAAAAGCCGAATGAGCAATTCACCATGGCCGTGGCGAAGAATCCTGCCGGTGGTGGCATCATCAAATTGATGTGGGACAACACCCAGTTCTCCGTGCCGTTCACCGTCAAGAAATAGATCCGCCACGGCACATTCCATCGCCAAATCGGTCCCTAAAACTCAGCGCACTTGGAAACTAAATGAACGTTGTGTCCACGATGCATCGGAGGTGTGGTCGGCGGTATTTGTCGCATGTGCTGGTGGTTGGTCTGTTGGTGCATTCATTGACGGGCAATTCTCGAGCGGCTGAATCGCCAACGGGTGCGGCGATCATCCAAGACTTGCGCAGCTTTCGCGAGATGGGGACGGTGCTGCATCTCGCCGCGCATCCCGATGACGAAAACACGCAGCTCATTACTTACTTCGCGCGTGGGCGCGGCTATCGCACGGCCTATCTTTCCATCACGCGCGGTGACGGTGGGCAAAACGAAATCGGGCCGGAGTTCGATGAAAAACTTGGCGTCGCTCGCACTCAGGAATTGATGGCGGCGCGACGACTGGACGGCGGCCGGCAATTCTTCACACGCGCGATTGATTTCGGTTTCTCGAAGACGCCGGAAGAGACGCTGCGTTTCTGGAACCGTGAGCAAGTGCTCGCGGACGTGGTGCGCGTCATTCGAACTTTTCGCCCTGATGTGATCGTCACGCGCTTTCCAGTTCCGCCGGGCAGCGGAGGGCATGGCCATCACACGGCCTCGGCGATGCTCGCAGTTGAGGCGTTCAAGGTTTGCGGTGATGCCAAAGCCTTTCCCGAACAACTCGCCGAAGGACTCAAACCGTGGCAACCGAAGCGCGTGCTCTGGAACGGCGGCGGTGGCGGACGCGGCGGCAATGCGATCGGCGGTCCAACAGTGCGCGTTGATATTGGCGGCAAAGATCCGGTGACGGATGAACCGTTCAGCACCATCGCCGGTCGCAGCCGGGCCATGCACAAGACACAGGGTTTCGGAAATTTCGGCGGCGGTGGGGGCGGTGGAGCGAACGTGCAAACCTTCACACTCCTGGCGGGCGAACCAGCCACAAACGAT
>DATHEW010000122.1:0-6291 GCA_035318425.1 Candidatus Acidiferrum sp.
GTGGATTACTTCACCATTCACGCCGGCGTGTTGCTGCGCTTCGTGCCGCTCACCGCGAACCGCATGACCGGGATCGTCTCGCGCGGCGGCAGCATCATGGCCAAATGGTGTCTCTCGCATCACCAGGAGAATTTCCTCTACACACACTGGGACGACATTTGCGACATCATGGCCGCCTACGACGTCGCGTTCAGCATCGGCGACGGCCTGCGCCCCGGCTCGATTGCCGACGCCAACGACGAAGCGCAATTCGGCGAACTCAAAGTCCAGGGGGAACTCACCACGCGCGCCTGGGCCAAAGGCGTGCAAGTGATGAACGAAGGCCCGGGCCACGTGCCGTTGCACATGATCGAGGAAAACATGGCCAAGCAACTCGAATGGTGTCACGAAGCGCCGTTCTACACGCTCGGGCCGCTCACCACCGACATCGCGCCCGGCTACGACCACATCACCAGCGGCATCGGCGAGGCGATGATCGGCTGGTATGGCTGCGCGATGCTCTGCTACGTCACGCCCAAGGAACACCTCGGCCTGCCGAACAAGAAAGACGTGAAAGACGGTGTCATCGCCTACAAGATCGCCGCGCACGCCGCCGACCTCGCGAAGGGCCATCCCGGCGCGCAATACCGCGACAACGCGTTGAGCAAGGCGCGCTTTGAATTCCGGTGGGAAGATCAATTCAACCTCAGCCTCGACCCCGTCACCGCGCGCGAGTTTCACGACGAAACGCTCCCGCAGGAAGGCGCAAAGACCGCGCACTTCTGCTCCATGTGCGGTCCGCACTTCTGCTCGATGAAGATCACCGAAGACGTCCGCAAATACGCCGCCGAACAAGGCATCGCCGAGGAAGAGGCGTTGAAGAAAGGGATGGAAGAAAAGTCGAAGGAGTTCGTGGAGAAGGGTGCGGAGGTTTACGCGAAGGTGTAATCAATTGGTAGGGCGGCGTTGCCGCGCCGCCCAAATCTCATGCCGACGAAATCAACCATTTACCTCATCTGCGGGTGCAACGGCGCAGGCAAAACAACCTTTGCGCAGCAGTTCTTGGCGGAAGAAGTCCATTGTGTGAATTTCTTCAATCCTGATTTCCTCGCACAAGGACTCTCTCCTACGCTCGAGAGTGGCGCCATCAAAGCCGGGAGACTGATTTTGCAGAGAGTTCGCCAAGCATTAAAAAAGCGAGAGTCTTTCGGGCTTGAGAGCGCTCTAAGCGGAAAGAGTTATGTGAGGCTGTTAAAGGAGGCGCGAGAGTTTGGCTACGAGATTGAAGTTCATTACCAGTGGATATCCTCTGCGGAACGAGCCGTCGAACGAGTTCGTCTACGCAGAATGCGCGGAGGACATGATGTGCCGGAAATTGATGTACGCCGCCGTTTCGAACGCAGCCTGAAAAATCTCTTCTCTGATTACCTTCCTTTAGCGCAACGATGGGTGATTTGGGATAATAACAGCCTCCCCGGAAAGCCCCTTGCCACATCCGCTACGCATTCTATCTTAAACGCTAAAAGACTGCTCAACCTATGAAAGCGACATTGAAAACAGGGCGGAAGAGCAAAACAAAACTCCCGAAATTCGTTCAGCGCGGCCAGGATGCTCATCAACGCGCGACCGAAAAGGCTAGGGAAAGATTTCGGGAACTGGGCGCGGGTTCGAACCAAAACCCAGACTTGATTTCCGCGATCGAAAATAAAGACGTGATCACATTCGTTTACAATGGAGAGCCGCGGGTTGTTGAGCCCCAAACGTATGGCATTAGCGTGGCGGGCCATGATGTGCTTCGCGCATACCAACGAGCGGGGGGCAGTGCTTCCAGACAGACAACGATCGCGAAACTTTTCGATGTGGCAAAGATGTCCAAGCTCGAAAAGACGGGTGAAAAATTCTTCGAAGCCTTGCGGGAACACAATCCGGAAGACAGTGCCATGGTTGAAATCTTTGCCACATTACCCAAGCCCAAGACGAAAGTTTAATCGAGAAGCGTTTATGCCGTTGTGATGCAAAACGAACTCGACACCATGCGCGACCTTTCGGCGCGGCTGGGCGAAGGATTCTCAATCCGAACCACACCTGCGCGACGTGAAGAACCTCGCCGGCACAGGCTGGACGTGCTCGTGATCGCCCTGTGCTGCCTGCTCTGTGCGGAAGGGCTTCTTCTTTGAGTTTCAACACTCGGTCTTCTCATCACCGTTCCGCGCCGCATTGACTTTGCTTCTCCGCGCGAGAACGCTCGGGCGTATGATTTGTCCTGCGTGCGGGCGTGATCTTGTCGCCATCTCGGTCGAAGGATTGGTTGTGGATGCGTGTCGCGGCGGCTGCGGCGGCATCTGGTTCGATAACTTCGAGTTGGACAAGGTGGACCAGGCGCACCAATCGCTCGGTGCCGCCCTGATCGCGTTGGAATTCGATCCCAAGGTAAAGGTCGAGGATGCGCGTCGAAATTGTCCCAAGTGCATCGACGTTGTCTTGATGAAACACAAATTCTCTCCCGAGAAAACAGTGCTCGTGGATGAATGCCCCAAGTGCGGCGGCGTGTGGCTCGATGGCGGAGAACTGGCGCAGATTCGCCGACACGGCCCCACTGCGGAAGATCGCAAGAAAGCGGCGCAACGATTTTTCGATCGCGCGTTCATTGAAGACCTCGCGCGCTTGAAACAGCGACGGGCAGACAGGCTGCCACGCTAATTGCGAATTTTCCATGCGTTACGTCCTCAAACAGAAACTGCTCTCATGGGGCAACGACTTCCGCATTCGCAACGAAGCCGGAAGCGAAGTGTTCTTCGTCGATGGCAAGGTGTTCACCATACGCAACCGACTTGTTTTCGAGAACATGGAAGGACACGAACTCGCGGTGATCCAGAAGAAGCTGCTGTCGTGGGGACCAACTTACGAAATCTATCGCAACGGTCATCTCGCGGCTGTGGTGAAGAAGCATCTCTTCACGCTCTTCCGCTGCAAGTTCACCGTCGATGTGCCGGGTCCTGATGATCTCGAAGCGCAGGGGAACTTCCTCGATTACGAGTACACATTCCGCCGCGGCGAACGCGAAGTGGGGCAAGTTTCAAAACGTTGGTTCTCCTGGACTGACACCTACGGCGTGGAAATCAGCGACGGTGAAGACGACGTGCTGGTCCTCGCGAGCGCGGCGGTCGTCGACCAAATCTGTCACGAGGACAAGAACCACTAACACGTCGATCACGCGAGCAGCTTGGTCACGATCTCACCGTGAACGTCTGTCAGCCGGAAGTCGCGTCCCTGAAAACGGAACGTGAGCTTTTTGTGATCCAGCCCGAGCAGATGAAGCATCGTCGCGTGCAGGTCGTGAACATGCACCGGATCTTCCACTGAATTAAAACCCAGCTCGTCTGTCTTCCCAATCACTTGGCCGGGCTTTACTCCGCCGCCCGCCATCCACGTCGTGAACGCATCGATGTGATGATTGCGTCCCGTCGTGTCGCGATTCTCGCCCATAGGCGTGCGGCCGAATTCCCCGCCCCAGACCACGAGCGTGTCCTTCAGAAGTCCGCGACTTTTCAGGTCTTTCACCAGCGCGGTCTGGGCTTGATCCACGTCGCGACACAGCTTTTCAAAATCACTTTGCAGGTTTTCGCCGGGGCCGCCGTGGCTGTCCCAATTCGTATGATACAACTGCACAAACCGCGTGCCTCGTTCGACGAGCCGGCGCGCGAGCAGACAGTTCCGGGCGAACGATGGCTTGTCCTTCTCCACCCCATAGAGCTTCAGCGTCGCCTCACTCTCACCCGAAAGATCGATGAGTTCCGGCGCGCTCGACTGCATCCGATACGCCATCTCGTACGCGGAGATACGCGTGGTAATCTCAGGATCGCCGGTCTCGACGAGACGGTTCAGGTTCAAGTCGCGAATGGCGTCTATCGTCTGGCGCTGCTTCGCTTCGTTCACTCCCTTAGGCGAAGTGAGATTAAGAATCGGTTCGCCACCACCGCGCAATGGCACGCCTTGATACGTCGTGGGAAGAAATCCGCTGCCCCAATTCACCGCGCCTCCACGCGGCCCGCGCGGTCCCGACTGCAACACGACGAAACCCGGTAGGTTAGTCGACTCGCTTCCAATCCCATACGTGACCCATGCGCCCATGCTGGGACGCCCAAACTGTCCCGAGCCAGTATTCATGAACAACTTTGCGGGCGCGTGATTGAACAGCTCCGCCTTGCACGAGTGAATCAGTGAGATGTCGTCCACGATCGTTGCCGTGTGTGGAAACAAATCGCTTACCCACGCGCCGCTCTGGCCGTGACGGTTGAACTCGCGCCGCGTGCCGAGGAGCTTCGTGCCGTGACTGCTGCCCATGAAGGCAAAGCGTTTACCCTCGATGAACGACTGCGGAATCGGCTGCCCATTCAACTCGGCGAGCTTCGGCTTGTAATCGAACAGATCGAGCTGGCTCGGCCCGCCCGCCATGAACAGGTAAATGATGTTCTTCGCGCGTGGCGTGAAATGCGGCGTTTTCGGCGCGAGCGGGTTGACGAGTTTCGGTGAGTCCGCTGCGAGTAGTCGATCGTTGAACAGCGAGCCGAGTGCGATGGAGCCAAGGCCGAGGGCGCACTTGCTGAAGAAGTGACGGCGAGTCGTCTCGCACAGGCGTGCTTCAGATGATGCGGCAATAGGGTTCATCGCTTATTCCCGTGTGATCGTCTCGTCGAGATTCAACAGCACGCGTGCAAGCGTCGTCCACGCCGCCGCACGCTTCGCCTGCTCGTCGCCGGGTTCCTGTTTCGTCTGCTGATCGAGTAAGTGTTCCAGCCGTTGTTCTTCAACGGTGCTCGGCGCGCGGCCAAGGCAGAGGCGGAAGGTGCTCGCGATTCGTTCGCGCTCGCTCTTCGTCGGCAACTTCAACGCCCGTTTCGCGAGGGCTTCGGCCATTTCATAAAACTGCTGGTCGTTCAACAACGTGAGCGCTTGCAGCGGCGTGTTCGATCGCAGCCGCCGCGTGCAGGTGCTGAACCCATCCGCAGCGTCGAACACTGCGAGAGCGGGATGGGGAGTGGCGCGCCATACATGGGTATAGAGCGCGCGGCGATAACGGTCGCCACCCGTGCTCGGTTTCCATTCGCGCTTCACCTGGCCGAGCGTCATCACGCCGTCGGGTTGAGGCGGGAACACCGGCGGACCGCCAACCTTCGGCGACAGCAGCCCGCTGGTGGAGAGCGCCACGTCACGCACCAATTCAGCGTCGAGGCGAAGCCGCGACTGCCGCGCGAGCAAACGGTTGTTCGGATCAAGTGTCGCCAGTTCTGGCCGAACGCGCGACGACTGCCGATACGTCGCGCTCGTCACGATGAGCCGGTGAATGTGTTTCAGTGACCACGGCGTGGTAGGGTTCGCGGTCCTCAGCGAGCCGCTGCCCGGCGCGGTGAGGACACCGCGCCCTACTATGCTGGGCTTCATCAACTCGCACGCGAGCCAGTCCAAGAGATCGGGATGTGTCGGCGCGGAACCTTGAGTGCCGAAATCATTCTCCGTCTCCACAAGCCCGCGTCCAAAATATTGCTGCCAAATCCGGTTCACGATCACGCGTGCAGTGACTGGGTTCTGGGGCTGAGAAAGCCAGCGCGCCAGTGCGAGCCGATTCGTTGGTGCTTCCGATGCAACAACAAGTGGATGAAGCGCGCCGAGCACACCCGGACTCACTTTTTCCGCAGGTCGCGTGAAGTCGCCCTTGGTAAACACGGTGCTCTCGCGTGACTGCTTCAGTTCCTGCATCACGAGCGTCGTCACCGGCTTCGCCTTGCTCTTCTCCAGCCTGGCAAGCTTTGCGTTGCGCGATTTGAAATCGGCGTCGCTCGCATTGAATGCCGCATACACCGCGCGCTTCTGCTCCAGCTTCCGCTCGCTCCATCGCAACTTCAGCGCGGTCTTCACGGGCGCTTTCAATTTCCCTCGCGCTTCCTCCGTCAGTGATGCCTCCCACTTCGTCACCTCGCTGCCTTTCGTATCGAGATAACGTTCCAGGTCAGCGCCGGTTTCCTCGATCTCCTTCTGCAGGTTCTCCTTCGGCTCAAACTCATTCGTGATTTCCAGCACCCCGCTCGGCGTTCCCTTGCCGTGTCCGTCCTCGATGGTGTTGTTGAAGAACGCGTAGAGCTGATAGTACTCGCGCTGCGAGATCGGATCGAACTTGTGATCGTGGCATTGCGCACATCCAATCGTCAGCCCGAGAAACACGGTGCCGAACGTGTTCACCCGATCCATTACCGATTCGACGCGAAATTGCTCGGGATCGATGCCGCCCTCCTGGTTGATCTGCGTGTTGCGATG
>DATHEW010000123.1:0-2923 GCA_035318425.1 Candidatus Acidiferrum sp.
GCCGTGTGATACACGGAGAGAAGGCGGGTGCCGTTTCGAAGTGCCTCGTCATTCGCGCGACGGTCTTCGCGGGAGAGGTCGCCCCAATCACCGGCTTGGTGCCGGGCGATGCCCTGAAGGATTTCGTCTTGGGTGATGTGCGACAACGCGTTCGGCGTTGCCACGATTCTGCCCAAACGCAGTTTAGCCATGGGTGCTGAATTCACGCTGCACCTCCGATGATTGAACGAAGTTCATCCGCCGAAAGGTGTTCAGGCTGCATGTCTGGTTGTGCAAACTGGTGAACTCGGACAAAGCAGTACTTCGATAGACGCACTGCTATGTCATCACGGACCGCCTGTCCTGCCTCATCTTCATCCAGCATCACGATCACTCGGCTGTCCGAGTTGGTGTGCCGCCTGATGATCTCCTCCTGGGTTGGAGACATGCTGCTGCCCATGAGGGCAACGACTTTTCGGTGTCCGTGCTGATGAACAGCCATGCAGCCGAAGAATCCTTCGACAATTACAAATGGCAGCTCTGGGGCCTCCTTTTTGGCGCGATCAATGTTGAACAGCTCCAGCGATTTTCTGAATCCCTGGGGCAGTTTGTATTTGGGCGTGCCTTCGGGCGGCTCACCGGCAAAGCGTCCGGCATACGCGACCACGTCACCCTCCGTGTTGTGGATGGGAATAGCGATGCGCCCAGCCATCATGCCTTTAGAACAGTAACCCGCGCCGAAATCGACGAGCGTTTCGAGCCTGAGCCCGCGTTCAGTGAAATACGCGTGCTCTCTCTGAAGCTTGTCCAAACGGAACTTGAGCGGCTTGTTGGGCGCGATCTCTTCTTCCGTTTGCGACGTCTCCTTTGGCGTTGCCTGTCCTTGCGCCTCGGTTGTTTTAGACGGCCGCGGCTCGTGTTCACCTGAAACCGCATCCGTATCGAGGTTGAACCACTCGATCGCTTTAACCGCAGCGGCGTGAATGCTCACGTCTTCCATCAATGCGATGAAGTCGAGGGCATTGCCGCCTCGCTGGCACTTGCTGAAGCAGTGCCAGACATTTTTGGCAACGCTCACGCGGAACTGGGTCGGGTTCTCGCCTTTGTGAATGGGGCAAGGACCGGAGAGGCTGTCGCTGGATTTCTTGAACTGATCGAGCAGGTCGTACTGGTGCAAAACCCGCTCCATGGACACAGCCGCTTTCACGGCCTTGAAGTCGACGAATAGTGCTCTTGGCATGGAATACTCCTTTGGTGTGAGGAACTGTTCAGTTCGGAAGTGAACTGAATCTGCTGTGCATCCTATGCCGTGGCGTCTGATTGCAGGAGGGACCTGATCTTGCCGTTCTGGGCAAGTTCCGTAAATCACAGCAGAGAGACTGGCTGGAGGCTTTGCGGCGAAGTCCACACGGCATCGAGAAGGGAAGCCGGATTTGCGAGCGCATCTTTGTGAAGGAAAAAAAACAGGCCCTTGCCGCTCTGAAGCTTGGAGCACTCGGCGCGGAGCGCTTTCAACCTCGCCGCGCTCGTGCCGACGGTGAGCACGCGGAACCGGTGCAGGCCAAATTGCCTTTGATGAATCCCTTGCGCCCACGTCGCCTCATACGCGAGGAACTTCCGGCGGAACGATGATTGCGCGGGGTTGGTCCGCGTGATCGGAGTGGTGCCGCGGTCGGCTTCCAGAAAGAAGTTCGCGCGCTCAGTCGAGCCGTCCGGCGCAGTTCTTTCCAGCGCGAACGCCGCGTCAGGAATGACACTGCGTTTACGCTCACCGTTCGTCTTTACGTGCCAGCGAATGGACTCGGCGAAAAGCTCATGTTGCGGGATGAAGCGAACGCCATCGCGCTCACGACACGCCAATTCAGCAGCCACGAGCACATCTGAAACGAGAAGCGCGTGCTGAAGGAAGATGCGCCCGACTACGCGGTTCTTCGCGCTCCAATTGCTTTCGCCGCATGAATCACTGGCTGCATCTCTGAGAAGCGCCGCGCCTTTGGTGCCCAAGCCGTAAACCATGTGGCTCGATCCGCCCCGATAGAAGTATTCGAGCTGCGCGCGAGGTCGCTCCAAGTAGCCGTGGTGATAGAGCAGTTGAAGCCGACGCGAAATTTGCTGCGATAACGTGCCGAGGAGCGCCGTGATATGCGTCGAACGCAAAAAACGGTGGCGCGCTACGAGGGCAACAATTTCACGGTCACGCGCCGTGATCTGGATCCGACGGATTTGTGGTGAACGTCCGAAGCGTGGGGATCGGAGGCGAATCATCGCGAGTTTGCTTGTGCAGTTATCGTTTCCGCCGCCGTCCCGTTCATCCAGCGGTTGAGCTTGTCCTCGATGATCGCGCGCTTCATGGCGAACCGCTCGCGCGACTGCTTGACGAGCTTCTCTTTGCGCCCGATGCGGTTGTCCATTGGGGGGAACATGGTCGCACGGAACGGCTCCCGGTTTGCGCCGTTCTCCAGGAGCTTCACGACGGCCTCGTAGCGGCCAAGGTCGGCAAGGACGCTCGCCGTCACCGCTTTTCCGAATTCCTTCTCCATCACTTCCGCATCCGCGTAGCCGATGCGGAAGGCGACGAGCGTTCCCACGTTTCCGAACACCGCCTGCCGGATGGGAAGCGGAAGCTGATCGATGTATTGGTGCGAAAGCGTGAGATCGAGCCGATATTTTCGGGCTTCTGAGAGCACCGATGCAAACGCATCCGTCGTGAAATTCTGAAACTCATCGATGAAGAGAAAAAAATCGCGGCGTTGTTCCTCGGCCTCGTTCGTTCGCGCCATGGCGGCCAGTTGAAACTGCGTCACGAGAAGCGACCCGAGGAGGTTCGCCTTGTCATGGCCGATACGGCCCTTCGCGAGATTGGCGATGAAGAGGCGGCCGTGATTCATCACGAAGGGAATGCTCGGCTTCATTCTCACCTGACCGAGAACGTTTCGGACCACGG
>DATHEW010000124.1:0-6483 GCA_035318425.1 Candidatus Acidiferrum sp.
TTTACAAACTCCGCCCGGCTGCCGGCCTTCAGCGCCGTTTGCCCATTCGGCAACTTCTCCCTGGCACCGCTCAAGAAATCACCGAGCAAATTCTTGCCGCTCTGCAGGAAGCGTGCGTCCTCGATCGTGGCCGAGAAGAACGCATTCTCACGCAAGGCCAATGGCACCTCGCGCCATTGCTCGGTGTTCAGCTTCGAGCCGATCGGCGTCTGCGCGCCGATCTTCTCGATCGCTTCTTCAAACAGCATGGGCTTTACGAATTGCATCAGGAGTCCAGAATGTTGCGATGGATTACGCGGAATGGTTGGGGCGCGCTGGTAAGCTGTATGAACAACTCAGCGCAATGGAATGCACTTCGGAGAACGCCGAGGACCGGAAGCGTCTGGCAAATCAAATTCAGGATTACCTGAAGGTTCCTTGGAAGGACGCCGAGAATCATCGCGGGCGTGTTCGACCCGTGCGCGGATCGCAAGCTTCGCGCCTGGTGGCTGACGAGCTCGTTTCCGAGTTCGCACGGTTGAGTCACCTTGTCGAACGGATCGGCGGTCTGGAACCCGGCCCACGTATGGTCTTGCTGCAAAACTTCCGCTCGCTGGGTGAGCGAATGAATGAGCTGAAAATCAGTTAGCCTTTTCATCCTAACAGCAGTTGCCCTTGCTGATTCGTTCCGAGCGCGGCGGCGGCGCGCTGCTCGCCAGCTTTGACGCCTTTGTTGATTTGCGTTTCACGGCCCGCGCGATAGCCACGGTTCAACGCCTCTTGCGCATCGTTACCAGGATGAGTGTCTGTGCTCTTCATCTCGCCGAAGTGTTCAGCGATGTATTGGTTGCGGCGCACGAGCGCGCGCTCCACCACGAGCACGGCGTTCGCGTTCTGTGACCTGTCACGTTTCGCATCGAGGTTCACGCAAATGCCGCGATACATCCCGAACATGAATGCCTGGCGATTGCGGCAACGACCGCGACGCGATTTCCATTCACGGCGGAAGTGGCCGCAGAGGAATCGGAACACGTAGATGGATATCTGGCGGTCCCAATCGGTGCCAACCATTCTAAGGCTCAGCCTTCCGTTCGGCAGGCGCGTCACGAAAATGTTCACGTTGAAGTAAGTCTGCGCGATCAGTCCCGCGTATTTGGATTCCCATTGGATGCGCGCGCCGCTGATCGCGTCCTCGTGTCCGATCGGCCGCTCGCGCTGCGTCTGTTCGTCGTCGGGATTCACGCCGGCGAGATCCACGTTGTGTTTCTCCGCGAGCTCGCGCGCGAGGTTCAGCGCCGTCTCGATCTCGGCCTGCGTGCCGCCACGCTTCATGCGCAGGAGCTTTTTGATCTTCTCGATTACTTCGTCGCGGGTCATATCATGAACAGATGAACACCGATCAGATTTACGTCTTGGAGTACAGCGCTTCGCAGGGAGGCTTTCACATTCAAACAATGCGCGCTGCGACAACACGCAACATGAAGATGTTTTTGGATAATCGGATGAACGACTACCAGATCATCGGGTGTGCGAACTCGCACGAAGAGGCAAGCAAACTGTGTGACGTAGTGGACTGCCGCGCCGACCGCAGCCAACCGTTCTCTAATGCGGAAAGGGAAACGATGCAGGTGCGGTCGGCGGAATTTCGCGATTGGCTCCATCAGCGCTCCTCCCTTCATACGCCGACCTCCACCGGCGTGCGCGCGTAGAACACGCGGTCCGCTTCGATCACGCGGCGCTTCATTTCGTCGGCCTGATGGTTCATGCCGTTGCGCCACGTGTTGTATTCCTGCTGCGTCATGGCCGTGACCAGGCGGTAGCCCCGCTGCCCGCCGGCAATGCGGCCGCAGCTCGCATCCGCCAGCGCGCGCAGCCAGCGTTTGTTGCCTTCGTTCACCGGCTTCTGCATCTCCGTGAGAATGTCTGCCGCGAGAATCCAATCGCGCCCGTCGAGCAACTTCACCAGGTAAACCACGTTCGCGTCCTTCGGATCGATCTTCGGAATCGCCAGCGCCACTGCCTTCGGCGCGGCGAACAGATCCAGTTGTGGCTCGCGCTTCATCAGAACGGCTGATTGCTCTCGCCGGCGAACTCGTGACGCGGCTGCACCGGCGCGCGCCACATCTCCTTGCGATTGTTCAACGTCATGCAGAGCTGCGTGAGTTGGTAAACCGTGAGCGCGGTCAAATCGCGCGTGCCATACTTGTCCTCGCTGATCTTTCCCCAGTAGGCGATCGGCGCTTTCTGTTTCACGGCGGCCATGAGGTTCCGCTTCTTGGCGCGCATTGGATCTTCCCAGTCGAGCACGACATCGATGTCGTCGGGAGTCGTCAACACGCGGAAGAGACAGACCACGCGCTCGCATTCGTCGTTCGTCATGTCCCAGGACGATTTGTTTTTGCCGATTGCCACGATGTGGCAGGCATGGCGGAAATCATCCGGCTTCACGCCGCGAAACTGTTTGCGCGAAATCTGTTCCGCGTACGTGCGCACCTGGTTGAGCAGCTCCTGGTCGAGTGGATTCACGTGATCGCGCACCGGCAACTGCAGCGCCTTCAGCGTGCCCCAATTGTTCGCCTTCGCGCACGGCGCCCAGCCACGTTTGATGTAGAATTGCAGTTGTTGGTTTGGACTCATTTCAGGGAGGTAGTAAATCCGCCGATGTATGGCTGGGTGATGCACTTGATCCGTAACGAAGCGATACCCCACTTGTTCCTGTCCCCCACAGGCGAGTGGACAGCCAACCGCGCTGACGGTGCTGTGTTCGAGTCGATCTCAGCAGCGGTCAATTTCTGCCTCTGCAACGGCCGCACCAACGGCGTGGAAGTGCTCTTGGTTGCTGATCGTTGCGAAGAAGCAATATCGGTGTTTGCGTCCCACTGATCGTTCGTCTTCACGCCGCTTCCTCCTTTGTGTCCATCCGCTCGCGCCACTCGCGCCAGCGCTCTTCATCCACGCCCGCGATCGCGCCGTCGTTGAGTTGCGCCACGCCGTCGCGGACCAATTCGCGCAGTTGCATCATCTGCTCAGCAAAGGCCGGGCTCGTGTATCGGAGGCTGCGCTGCTTCCGGCTTGCCACCACGTGCCGTTCCGCGGAGCGCAGGTTGCGGATCGCGCCGCTCACATTCGCCTGGCTCACGCCGTTGAAGGCCGCGATCTTGTGATGGCTTAGCCCGCCGAACTCATCAGCCATCATCCAGAACGCATGACGGATGTGGGAAATCTCGTGCGCTTTGGAGAGCGACACGACGATGGTCGGCTCGACTTTGAAAAACTCGGCGATCCGTGCCTGGATGAAATGGAGCCGCGCGCGGCCGAACGTTGTTACGTCCGCAGCACGCAGCATTTTTTCCAGCCGCATCACCCGCGCGAGCAACGCGTTGAACTCATCCCGTGTCACCGGCGCGTCGCTCATGATGGCTTCCCTTGCTTCGCATCCTTCGCGAGACACTCCTGGCACTTCAGATCCCCGACGCGTTTCACATCGCCGCACGTGCAACGTTCGGAACGCAGCAACCGTTCGTGCTGCTCGTTCTTCTGGCGAACGAATGCGCCGCAGCCGCGAGCCCAATGTGAATGGCGCCGGAACATCACGTGCTCTTCGCGGCCTTGACCGCTTTCGCCGCCTCCACCTTGGCCGGCTTCACCGTGATCTTCTCGTTCGTCTTGCGCGCCACGCCGAGTTTGAGCAATTGCGTATCGTCCAATCCTTCCAGCGCTTCGAGGTTCGGCGATTCCTCCACGTGCAGGAACAGCGCTGCGTTGAACTTCGGATCTTCGATCCCGCGCGCCTTGATCAACGCGACCGTCAGCGCCTCGTTGTTCACTTCCAGCTTCGTGGCCTTGCGCTGCTCGACGGAGCCGTAGGGTGTCTTCACCGTCTTCTGGTCTTTCTCGCGCCACTCCGGATGCGAGAGGAACAGCGCTGCGATCTCGCCATCGAGCTTCGCCAGGCGTTCCTGCAACACGACATATTCAGTGGCGTATTTGCCGGCCGCTTTCAGCGCGTCGTCGCTCATCTTCACTTCGAGCTTTTCCAGGGCGAGCGTCACGTCGGTGAATTCCTGTTGGCGCTCGACGAGGCGAGCGAACGATTGGTCGATGGCTGCGCCGGCGACGGATTCAGTGTTTGAGATCATGAGTTTTCCTTTGTGTCTTGGGGTCTTGGTGGTTTGAAATTTCCTCGACCGTGAACTCGCGCGTCTGCAGCCCGTGCCACAGCGCGGTCGCGATCACGTCGATTTGAAAATCGTAGGCAGTCGCTTCGGCGCGCCTGACGGCCGAGTAGCAGCGCTGGTGCATGTTCGTGTGGAACTTGAGCGGGAACCGGCCGGCCAGGAGTGCGATATATTTCACCAGCGCCTCCGTGCTTTCGTTTTGAAATAGCTGAGCTTGTAGCTCGGCAGCTCCTTCGAGTTGAACACGCCAGCGTCGCGCCCTTCGGCTGCGTCCACTTCGGCAATCTCACGGCGGCGCATATCGCCGATCGCCTGCGCGTGTCGCGCGCGGATCTCGTCGTTGCTCGGCACGAGAACGCGCACGAGGAGCCACAGGAAGAATGCGGAGATGATCGCTGCCGCGACCAAACCGAACGTGGCGCCTTTCCAGAAAATCGGATCACGAAGAATGTCGGCGTTGATGATCATGCCCGTGGTCCTTCCTGTTTGGGATTGAGCGCTTCAGCCCACGCGACACAAACCGCCGCGAGTTGAATGACTTCCTCGCGCAAGTGCGCGCGCTCCTGGACCGTCACGGTTCCTTCGTTGATGGCGTGGGCGATCTCGCCGAACTCTTCTGCCGCGACAGCAAGACGTGTGGAGTTCGTCGTCGCGCGATCGCATACGCGAAACGGCAGCTTGCCGGCGTCGAACAATTGCTGCTGCCGCGCGCGCTCAACCACCACATCCACAAGGACGTTCGCGATCGGAGCCGGCGCCGACAATAGGAGGCGTTCGCGTCCGTGTGGGTTCATCGCGCCCCTCCGTCCACGTCCACGATCAGCGTGATGCGCGCCATCAGCTCCGTGATGCCGTCGTCGATGAACTCGATGTTCATCGCTTCCTTGATCAGTTTCCGATCGCGTGGGATGCGAACGCACTTCGAGCAAACGTCAATCGACTTGCAGAGCCAGCGACAGCCGCCTTTGCACGCGCGCGAATCGGTGCAACCGCAGCGCTTGCACTGGCGTTCGGGTAGCGGCGTGATGGGCTCGGCATCGTCCGTGTCGGTCTGTCGCCGGCGCAGCAACGTGAACTTCGGGTTCAAATCACGCGCCACAGCACACCTCCGGGATGAGGGCCACTGGACCGCGTGCGAACCAGCGAGCGAGCGCCGCATGTTTCACACCGATCCACGATTCGAGCACGGCCGTGGCGCAGCGATCGCCGGCTGCGCTGTCTTCCGCGAGCAACGCCAGCAGGATCGCCGCGTTGTCCTCGCCGATGTCCATCACGTCGGCCTTCATGCCTCCTCCTCCTTCACCAGCTTGTTGAGGCTCGTCGTTTCGAGAACGGCGCGGAGATGTTTGGCGCGCAGTTGTTTGCTGCCTTCGGATTCCGCGCGGCGCTTGGCCTTCTGCAGCAGGTTGAAGAGAATGCGGATGCGTCCTCGTTGCCGCGTGATGGTTTCCAACACGCCGACATGTTTCTCTGCGTCCACCAGCTTGAACGCCTGGGCAATGCGCAGCAGGTCTTCTCGCGGCGTGAAGTCAGGCAGCACGAGGAATTCATCGCGACCACCGCAGCGTCCCTCGAACTGCTCGAAGTAGGAATCTGGACGGCCGGAGTTGCGCACCAGTTCCCACTCGGGAACGCAGCAGAGGATGATCGTGCAACCGGTGTCGTCCTGCAGCTTTTGCAGGAAGTTGAACACGGGCTGGTTCCAGCCGGCGCTCGTCTTGTAGAGCCGCTGGATGTTGTCGATGATGATCGTCTTCTTCTCGTTAACGTTCTCGCGGATGCGTTGCCGCTTTGCCTGGGTGCTCGCCCACACGCTCACGCCGAAGCATGCGCCGAGATCGGTGACGAACTTCGACATCGTGGGCGTGTCCGGCGCTTCGAGGTGATGACAGCGGCCGTGATTGTTCCGCACCACGTATTGCTTCAGGCACGCGGTCTTCTGCGAACCGGTCGGTCCGGCGATGAGCCCGAACTTGCAGACCTGGTCCGGCGCGCGGCGCACGTCGATGTAAGACTTGATGTCCTCCCACGTCTCGGTCTCGACGAACGGCACCTTGCCGGCCAACTCGGAGATCGCGGCATCGCCGCGCAACGAATCCACGAGCTGATTGAAGTTGTTGAGCGCCATGATCGGCGACGTGTCGTTGCCTTCACCGTCCTTGGCCCAGCGGCCCGTGATGATCTTGCTGATCGTGCCGCCCGTGGTTTTGAAACCGAGCTTGTGAATCTGTGTCTCCAGCACATCGAGATTGCGCGAGCACTTCTCACGCAGAAACGCGCCGAGCCACAGGAAGTTCTCGCGCATCGCATCGGGATACGTGCGTGC
>DATHEW010000125.1:0-2969 GCA_035318425.1 Candidatus Acidiferrum sp.
GCGCGGAACTCCCTTTCTTCGCGTCACTGCAGTACGTTGCGCGGGATGGAACTACGCGAGTTCGCTGAGCGAGTGCTGTTCGCGACGTCGCTGGAGGAAAAGCTCCGCGCGCCGGGGAACATCACGGATGAACATCCCGGCCCGGCGATCGTGACGCCGGCGATGCCGGGCCGACCGGCTGAATTGCGCTTCAAGACGCAAGGCGCAACGCGAGATTTTCCCGGCGCGCATCATCTCGAGAACGAAACGGAACGCGGACGCCTGCTCCACTTCTTCGCGAACCACGAATTGCTGGCGACGGAACTGATGGCGCTCGTGCTCTTGAAATTTCCCGCTGCGCCGAGCGCCTTTCGTCGCGGCGTGCTGCAGACGCTGAAGGACGAGCAGGAACACACGCGCCTCTACATGGATCGTATGAAGGATTGCGGCATCCATTTCGGCGAACTACCGGTGAGCGGCTATTTTTGGCGCGCGGTTTCAGCGATGGAAAATCCCATGGATTACGTCGCAGGGCTCAGTCTCACCTTCGAGCAGGCGAACCTCGACTTCGCGCAGCACTTCTCCCGCGGATTTGCGCAAGTCGGTGACGCCGCCACGGCGAAGTTGCTCGAGAAGATTCATCGCGACGAGATCGCCCATGTCGCCTACGGCTTGAAATGGTTTCGGCGTTGGAAGAATCCGAGCGAGAGCGATTGGGAAGCGTTCTGCCGTCAGTTGAAATTTCCGCTCTCACCGCAACGCGCGAAGGGATTCAGCATCAACATGGAGGCACGCCGCGCGGCGGGGCTCGATCCCCAGTTCATTGCGGAGCTGAGCGTTT
Organism: Candidatus Acidiferrum sp.; assembly: GCA_035318425.1. GTDB lineage: Bacteria > Verrucomicrobiota > Verrucomicrobiia > Limisphaerales > SIBH01 > JANNGC01. The sequence goes on from DATHEW010000125.1 coordinate 821, forward strand.
ATTCGCAGTCGAAAGGCCGCACACCGAGCGTGTTCATTTTTAATCCGTTCGAAGAAGGCCGGGTCGCACAGGGGAAATCCTTCACGCCAGTGAAGCATCAGGTCCAACTCGCGCGCGATCTCGAAAACCTGCCGCAGTTCCTTTGCCGCCAGGATGACATCGTACTCGTGAGCCGGCGTCCATCGATCGAATTTCTCAGCGGCATCAGCGAAGCGGGATTTCCATTGCCGGAATTCGTCGAAGACGTGAGCCGCCTGCGCGAGCGGAAGATCGGGGCGTTGCGTCCGTGGGCCTGGGGACCGGACAGCGTGGAGTTGCTCACGCCATTGTTCGAGAACGTCACCGGCGAACCGAGAACAGCACAGCAGCGCTTCAACGAATCGACGGCGATGCTTTATTCGAAGTCCTGGAGCGCGGATTTGCTGCGCAACATACTCCAGGACACGGATGAGTTGTCCTCGCATTGCACCGCGAATGAAGTTGGCGCGCCAGCGAAGACGATGAGCGAAGCGCTGGACGCCATCGCGAAGATCCGTTCGCGCGGGCATCACAAGGTGGTCGTGAAGGAGGCGCTCGGACTCGCAGGGCACAACGCGATCCGTCTTTGGGAACCGGCGCTCATGGACTCGCAGCGACGCTGGATCGAGCACGCAGTGGACAACGGGCGGGAGCTCGTGATTGAACCGTGGCTGGAACGGCTCGCGGATTTTTCGCTGCAGCTTGAGATGACGGCGGGCAAGCTTAAGCGCGTTGGCTTCACCGGCTTGACCAATGATTTGAAGGGACAGTTTCAGGCGAACTGGGCCGCGCCGAACTTTGCGCGGCGCATCCCGTCCAGCATCGTGGCATTTCTGGCGGAGCCGTCGCGCACGGAAGCACGTCTGCAAATTTTTTACGACGACGTCATCACTCGTCTCGAAGCCGAGCTGAAGCGCGCGCAATACATCGGACCGGCCGGCATCGATGCGTTCGTCTATCGCGATGCGTCCGGCAGCGCGCGCGTGAAACCGATCGTCGAAATCAACCCGCGTTACACGATGGGCCGGTTGACGCTGGAGCTGATGAAGCACGTGTGCCCGGGCTCGTTTGGAATGTTTCGCATCGTGAATCGGGCGACGCTCAAGTCAGAAGGTCGCACCGACTTCGTGAGCTACGCCGCAGCGTTGCGGAAACAGTTTCCGTTGCGGCTCGAAGGCGAGCCGGTGCGAAGAATTCACGCGGGCGCGTTGCCGTTGAATGATCCTGGTGCGGCTGAGGTTTGCCTCGCGACATTTCAAGTCAGCGAGACCGATCCGACAATTGCTTCGCGGGATCGAATTCATCCTTCAACGTCACGCCGCTGATCTGGCGCGTGCGTGCCTGAGACAACAACCAATGCAGCTTCGCCGCGGCCTGCGCAGGAGTGATCCCGTGCGCGCTGATGTTCGAGACGCAGTTGCGTTGCGCATCGGTATTGCCGACGCGTGGGCCGTGAACGAGATACGCGCCAAGGCTATCGGGCGAAACCAACCCGGGACGTTCGCCGAGTAGAATCAGCGCGAGGCGGGCGCCGAGGATTTCTCCCGCATGGTCCTGCACGGCCACGCGCGCGCGGCGCACAAGGCAAACGGGCGCGAGGCGCCACGCATCACGAGTGAGCAGCGGCAGCAATTCGCGCAGAACATTCGCGGCGTGAGTTTCAACGGCCGAAGTGGAAAGCCCTTCGCTGATGAGCACGACGAGATCCGGAGACGTCGCCACAAGTGGACGAAGCATCTCGATGGATTCAGGCGCAAGCTGCCGTCCGAGGTCGGGACGCAGCAAATACTCTTCAGAGGTACGCGCCAAACTGCTTAATCGAAAGACCTCTCGCGCGGATACGTTCCTCAACTCGTGAGCCAATCCCTCTTCATCGAGCGGACGCGTCAGAGCGTCGCGCGCCCGGGCGTGAGCGAGTCGAAAATCCAAAACAGCCGATGTCGGCGCGCTACCGCCGGCACGGCCGATCGCGACACGCGCCGGAGTATATCGGCGCAACGCGTTCCACGCCGCCGGCTGCGCAGATTGGTTTCCTGTGTTCACGATGATGATTGAAGCAATTGATGCGAGAGCGGCGCGCGAGCGTTGGTATCCGTCAACAAACGGCCATGCACGCCCGCGATCTTCATTT
>DATHEW010000126.1:0-3942 GCA_035318425.1 Candidatus Acidiferrum sp.
ACACGGCGGGTCTCGATCACAGCTACGGTTCGTTCCCCGACGGACAGCCTTTCGCGCGGCAGGAATTCTTTCACGTGACTCCTGGCGCGACGAACAACGGCACGCTTCCGGCCGTGGTCGTCTTCATCAATGAATTGATGGCCGACAACCTCGGAACCCTCGCCGACCCTGCTGACGCAAAATTCGAGGACTGGTTTGAGATTCACAATCCCGGCACCAACCTCGTGAGCCTCGCCGGCTACTTCCTTACCGACGCGCTGACGAACAAGTCCAAATTTCAAATTCCGCCAGGCTATGCGATTCCGCCGGGCGGTTACCTCCTCGTGTGGGCTGACGATGAAGCGAACCAGAACAACGGTTCGCGCCCGGACCTGCACGTAAACTTCAGCCTCTCAAAATCTGGCGACGGAATCGGCCTGTTCACGCCCGATGGCATTCAAGTGGATGCCGTTATCTTCAACACTCAGACGACGGACGTGAGTCTCGGCCGTTTTCCCGACGCGAGTGCTTCGCTCTATTCCATGACGAATCCCACACCGCGTGCCGCAAACTTTTACCCATTGCCCAACACCCCTCCGATGTCTGCGCCGCTGCTGGATCAAACTATTCTCGAAGGAACACTGCTCGCATTCACCGCGACAGCGACCGACACGAACCTGCCTGCGCAGCAACTCACCTTCTCGTTCGATGCCGCGCCCACGAATGCGACGATCGATGCGGCGACTGGGAATTTCATCTGGGAAACCAGCGAAGTGGATGGCGGCAATGGTTACTTGATCACCATCCGCGTGACAGACAATGGCACGCCGGCGCTCAGCGCCACGCGCTCCTTCACTGTGAACGTCATTGAGAGCAACACACCGCCCGCCCTGATACCGATCACGGGCAGGAACGTTGATGAAGGTTCAAATGTCACATTCACGGTTGCGGCCACTGACCCTGATGTGCCGGAGCAAAATCTTTCGTTTCATCTGGATGCGAACGCGCCCACAGGCGCCAGCATCGACGCGGTGACTGGCGTCTTCTCATGGACACCGACGAGTGCCCAGGCTCCCGGTGTTTTTCAAATCACGATCCGCACGCGCGACGATGGCGCGCCCGCGCTTGAGGATTCCACCGTCGTTGCCATCACCGTGAATCAGGCCGGGACGGAGCCGCTGCGTTTCCATTCGCTTGCCGCGAGCAACGGCGTGGTGCGTCTGCCGTGGAACTCGGTCCAAGGCCACACCTATCGGCTCGAATACAAGAACACGCTCGATGAAACCTCATGGACGCCGCTCGGGGCAGACATCCTCGCCAACGCCACGGGCATGTTCGTGACCGACGACATCGGCACCAATGCCCAGCGTATCTACCGCGTGCTCCTGGTGCAGTGACGCAAGTTGCGCCGCGCTCTTCGGTGAATATGGTGCGGCATGATAGAGGGCCGCCGCATTGCCGTGCTGAAGGTCGCCGCGCATGCGGCGACGCTGCTCTTCCTGCTTTGCTACTTCTGGGTGTTGATCATTACCGCGCTGGATTTTTCGCGCTTCTATGCGGCCCTTCCCTATCGCTACTTCGCCACTGGCGCGCTGGTGGTGCTGGTCGTGTTGCTGCCGGGAAAGAACTGGCGTTTGAAGTTTGGCTTGCTGCTCATCATTGCAGTGTGGCTCTCCGTGCTGCCACGCGTGAGCTGGCATGACGAAAGCAATTTTTTCATCAATGCCGGAACGATCCGCAAGGGCATGACTGACGAGCAGGTCCGAAACAAGATGCGACCCTTTCTCAGCGTGACTTCGCGCGACGGCACGGAAGTGACATTCCAGACGGCGCCAGGTTCGCGGGAACGTTGTGTGGTTAAGTTGAAGGATGGAACAGTTCGCGCCGTGCAACTGCGGCACAAGTGATGACAATGTGGCGGCAGCAAGCGCCACGAAATGCCTGGCACGTGTCGAGACGTGTCTTGGGGCTGAAGCGCTGAAAAGGCACAACCATGCGGAAAGCGCCCCTGTCTGGTCTCACAAACACGTTGTCCGAGGCTTTGCCTCGGGCTACTGAATCGCGCCTCGTTGAGGCGGAGGAATTTGCGAGGACTAAGCCGTGCGCGGTTGCTGCACGAGGGCCGCCTGCTGAGTGATCAAAAGAGATTGCACGTCTTCGATGTGCGCCATTTCAGGAATCGCGCGGCGCTTGGCGATGTCTCGATAGCGTTTGAATTCAGTGAGACGTTTCCCGAGATGCGTGATCTCAAGATGGCCTTCGTCCAGTTTCCAGATTTGCCCTTTTGCCAGCGTCGGTGGCCGGCTATTCCGTCGCAGTTTCATAACAAGCGTTTACAGTCGAACTCCAGACCGAAAATTGGAAAACCCTCCCTTAACGCCGCCAGTCTAGCTCGATTCAGCAAAGGCGCAACAGCAGCGCGGAGAATAATTTTTCAGGTGATCTTCGCCGCCGGAACTGTCACTTGCGTTGCCTTTTCTCGGCTTGTTTAATTCGCGCGTGTCACAACAGCAGACTTTGCGACGTCCGGTAAGCTTCTCAGGCATCGGCCTGCACAGCGGAAATCGCGTCAGCATGACGTTCCTTCCCGCTCCCGGAAACACCGGCGTACGCTTTCGCCGCATCGATCTCGATGGCAAACCGGAACTCGATGCACGCGTCGAGAATGTCGTGGACACCAATCGTTCGACGACGCTGGGCAAGGGCGGGTTGAAGATTCACACGGTCGAACACATCATGGCGGCGATGGCCGGCTGTGGCGTGGACAACGTCATTGTCGAACTCGACGCGAACGAACCGCCGATCGCTGACGGCAGTGCGCGCGAGTACGTGAAGATGATCGACTCCGCGGGCGTCACTGTGCAACCGGAAGCGCGCGAGCCGTATCGGCTTACCGAACCCATCGAGGTGCGCGTCGGAGATGCGACGATGTCGATTTTCCCGCACGACAAGCTGCGCATCACCTGCACGAGCGCGGACGATCAGGGATTGTTCACGCAATATTACAACGCTGAGATCACGCCGGAGACGTGGCGCAAGGATCTCGCGCACGCGCGCACGTTTTGTTTTTTCGAAGAGATCGAGTTTCTATACAAGAACGGTTTGATCCGCGGCGGCAGCCTGGAGAACGCCGTGGTGATTCGCGATGACGCGGTGCTGACGAATGAGCCGTTGCGTTACCCTGAAGAATTCGTTCGTCACAAGATACTCGATATCCTCGGCGACCTTGCGCTGCTTGGGCGGCCTCTGCTCGGGCACGTTGTCGCGATCAAGCCAAGCCATCAATCGAACGCGGAACTCACGCGCGCGATTCAAACTCAGATACGCAAGCCTCTCATTGCGGCGCAAACGTTCCTGCCACCGCCACAGCCGCTCCAACAGGAGCGTCCTGCGCCGGTGGAAAAAACAAAGTCGGAAAGCTCAACTGCGCCAACGGGGTCGCCGGAACAACTCGTTCGCGACGGGGCCACACTCGATGTGATGCAGGTGATGAAAATCCTGCCGCATCGTCCGCCGTTCCTGATGGTTGATCGCGTGACGCGCATCGAAGGAAACAAAATCACCGCGATCAAGCAGGTCACCATTGGCGAGCCTTACTTTCAGGGACATTTCCCCGGCCATCCGATCATGCCCGGCGTGTTGCAGCTTGAGGCGATTGCCCAGGTCGCTGGCATCCTCATGATGCGGCAGGCGGAGAATGCCGGGAAGCTCGCCTATTTCATGTCTGCCGAAAGCGTCAAGTGGCGCAAGCCTGTGCGGCCCGGCGACACGTTGGTGCTCGAGGTGGAGATGACGAAGTCGCGCGGCAAAATTGGCAAAGCGAAAGGCGTCTGCTCTGTCGATGGCGAACCCGTGAGCGAAGCCGAAGTGACGTTCATGCTGATCGACCAGTAACAACTCGCTCGGCGCAGCGATTGGGTTATGTCCGAAATCCACACGACGGCGGTAATTCATCCGGGTGCG
>DATHEW010000127.1:0-5440 GCA_035318425.1 Candidatus Acidiferrum sp.
CGCAACACGGGAACGAGCACGCCATCCTCGGCTTCCACTGCCACGCCGATGTCGATCGCGCGTGGATGCACAATGTTGTTGCCGACGAGGCGACCCGCGGGCGCGCTGTTTTCCGCCAGCGCAATCGCCAACGCGCGCACACCGTAAAGCGCCGGACCGGCCTTGGGCCGGCTGAGCTTGCGATGCGCGAGGATCGGATCGAGCAGCACGGGAAACCCGACCGTGGCGAGCGGACGCGTCCAACTGCGTCGCATGGCGTCGGCCACGGCGATGCGCATCGACGAAGCTCGCGTGAGTTTTTGTTCGTTGAGGTTGGAAAGGAAACGCTCGAAGTCTTCGACCGTCACGCGCCCCGCCGCTCCGCTGCCCGCGATGCCTGCAAGATCTCCGGCGTGCAGGCCAAGTTCGTTCATGCGCGCCTTCATGCGCGGTGAGATGTAGCTCGCGCCAGCCGCGTGCGCCGGAACGGGAAGACCGCGCACGGTTGGCTCGACTCCATGGCGAGTAGGCGCTTCAGGTCTCGAACCATTGCCTGCTGAACCTCCACCCGTTCCGCCCGCCGGACTCTCGAATCCGACACGCGCCGCTTCCTCGACCGACACTTCCAGATAACCGAGAACGTCGCCAACGGCGTAGCTGTCGTCCTTCTTGACCATCCACTGCTCGATCTTCCCGCGCGCCGGGCTCGATACGTTCATGGACGCTTTGTTCGTCTCGACTTCCAGCACGTCCTGGTCGGCTTCGACGGTGTCGCCGGCTTTCGCGAGAAAGTTTAAAATCGTCGCCTCGGCAATCGATTCGCCGAGCTGCGGCATGATGATGGGAATACGCGGCATAGTCTTACAAAAACCACCAAGGCACCAAGACGCCAAGAGCTTTCATCAAAGGATCATCCTTTTTATACCGTCGCGGATTTTCGGTACGTTGAAGTTAATTAGAAAGCCGAGACGTTTGCTGGACAGCTTCAGATACGTAAGCAACTGCGCTTCATAAACAGGGTGATGAACTTCTGCCGCTTTGAGTTCCACGACGATTTCACCTTCAACCAGCAAATCCAGCCGAAGGCCCGCGTCAACCTTCAACCCATCATACAAGACTGGCAGCGCCAATTGCCGCTCAACGTGCAGCCCTCTCTTGTGCAGTTCATGAACCAGACACGTTTCATAAACAGATTCCAGGAGGCCGGGTCCAAGTTGTGAGTGAACGCGAAACGCACCATCAACAACGGCGCGCACGACCGCATTGAGCTCTGCGGAAATTTCCGGTCTCTTGGCGCCTTGGTGCCTTGGTGGTTCCAATTGCATCACATTCGCAAAAGATTTCGTGAGGCGGCGGCGATGGTTTGGGCGCTGGGACGATGCGCCGCCCAGAGGTTCGGATGATAAGGCACTGGCGTGTCCTTGGCATTCAAGCGTTGCGGTGGAGCGTCGAGGAAGCCGAATGCTTCGATCGCCACGCGCGCGATAATTTCCGCCGTTACCCCGCCCCACGGCCATGCTTCGCCAACAGCGAGCAAGCGTCCAGTGCGTGCCACGCTGGCGAGGACGGTGTCGGTATCGAGCGGTTTCACGGAACGCAAATCCACGACTTCAATCTCGTAACCTTCACCACGCAGTTCCTCCGCGGCAGCGAGCGATTCATGAAGCATGGCGCTGTAAGTCACGATCGTCATGTCGCGTCCGGCGCGGGCGATCCGTGCCTTGCCGGTGGGCAACGCCTCGGTCGGCAGCTTGTCCGCCTTGAGATGGTAATAGAGATACTTGTGCTCGCAGAAGATCACCGGGTCATCGATCGCCACCGCCTCGAGCAACATGCTGTAAACATCCTCGACGGTTGCCGGCGTCATCACGATCACGCCGGGGTAATGCGCGTAAATCGTTTCGAGCATCTGGCTGTGAAACGGACCGCTGCCGGAGGTGCCGCCGCACGGCAATCGCACCACGATCGGGCACGAAGTATTGGTGCGATAAAAGGAAGTCGCGGCCTGGTTTACGATCTGGTTGAACCCCACGGTCGAGAAATCCGCGAACTGCATCTCGATGATCGGTCGCATGCCGTTGAAGGCAGCGCCGACCGCCGAACCGATCATCGCGTCTTCGCTAATCGGCGCATCGAGGACGCGTCCGGGAAATTCATTGGCGAGATTTTTCGTGGCTTTGAACGCACCACCGAACGCTCCGACATCCTGGCCGTAAATGTAGACGCGCGGGTCTTCACGCAACGCTTTGGCCTGGGCTTCGCGAATCGCTTCGAGGTACGTGATGCTCATCGCGCCGCCTCGTCGTGCCACTCGCGCAAATGCTCGGTCGAGATTGCCGACCACTCTTCCGTGTAGGCATCCGGCGCGCCTTCGCGTTGAACCTTCGCCACCGTTTCTTCGATCTCACGCGTGGCTTCCGCGCGCCAGGAATCCACAACCGCGTGGTCGAGCCAGCTCTGACGAGCGCCCGATTCCTCGGCCACCTTGAGACAGTCGCGCCCGCACGGCGATTGCTTCAACTTCGGATCAATGTAACTCGCATCATCGTGTTCACCGTGACCACAGAGACGCAGCAGTTTCGCGATGATGAGTTGCGGCCCGCCGCCGCGGCGCGCATCGCTCACCGCGCGCTTCATCACGCGCAAACAGTCCACGATATCCGTGCCATCCACCGCGTGCCCTTCGATGCCATAGCCGACTGCGCGATCCAGCAATGAGTTGCAGGCGAACTGGCGCGAGGTCGGTGTGGAGTAAGCGTAGTGGTTGTCCGTCACGACCATGACGAGCGGAACTTTTTCGACAGCGGCCTGGTTCATCGCTTCGTGAAATGAGCCGGTGGAAGTCGCGCCATCGCCTGCACACGCCGCGCCGACCACATCCTTCTCGCCCTGAAATCGTTTGGCCATCAATGCGCCGGTAACGACAGAGATCGTGGCACCGAGATGACTGACCATCGGTACCAATCCTTCCTTCGGACGGCCGCGATGCACGTTTCCATCCCGGCCGCGCATCGGGCCGAGTGGCGATCCGAGATACGTGCGCACGGCGTCGATGATCGGTTCGCCGAACGCGAGCCGGCCGGCGGCATCGCGGATTAACGGCGCATAAACATCTCCCCGGCGCAACTGCACGCCCAGGGCAGCGCTGACGGCCTCCTGGCCACGCCCCAAAAAAACGCCGCCATGGATTTTGCCAGCGCGATAAAGGCTGGCGAATCTGTCATCGAGCAGGCGCGCCACCAGCATGTGACGGAAGGTGCGCACGAATTCGTCGCGTTCCGCGCTGGCGGTTGCAGGCTCGGTGGCAACCATTTCAAGCATGCGCGTATTTACGGCTCCGGCCGTGAGCCACGCAATCTTTCGTTGAACGACTCGCACGCCCATCTATTGCGAAGCAGAGCGCACGAGGCTGTCTTCTTTGCGGGCACCATTGTTCGTTGCCGAGCCATTCCATCGCCGACACGAACCGGCCGAACGCGCCATCGACGCGTGGAACAGTTTAAGCAATCCTTTCTCCCATGACGCTCTTCAGATTCTGCATCACACTCTTCGCCGCGGGCACCACCCTCGCCGCGACACGGCCGAATATCATCGTCGTGATCACCGACGACCAGGGCTACGGCGATCTCAGTTGTCATGGAAATCCCGTCCTCAAGACACCGCACCTCGACGCATTTCATCGCCAGAGCGTTCGCTTCACAGACTTCAATGTGAGTCCGACTTGCGCGCCGACTCGCGCCGCGCTGATGACGGGACGGCACGAGTTCCGCAACGGCGTCACGCACACCATCTTCGAACGCGAACGGATGACCACGAACGCCGTGACCATCGCGCAAGTGCTGAAGGCGGTTGGTTACAACACCGGTATCTTCGGCAAGTGGCATCTGGGTGATGAATCGGCGTATCAACCCGACCGCCGCGGCTTCGACGAAGCGTTCATTCATGGCGGCGGCGGCATCGGCCAGACGTTCGAGGGAAGCTGCGGCGACGCGCCATCGAACAGCTATTTCAATCCGTTCATTCTCCACAATCGCAAATTCGTGAAGACGCAGGGTTATTGCACTGACGTGTTCTTCGCGCAGGCGCTGAAGTGGATGGATACGCAGCGCACCAACGCGCAGCCATTCTTCACCTACCTCGCCCTGAACGCCCCGCACGCGCCGTTCGACGTTCCGCCGGAATACGAAGCGCGCTACGCGGGCAAGGCTGGCACGAACGCCGCGAAGTTTTTCGGCATGATCGCCAACATCGATGACAACTTCGGCAAGCTCACGGCGAAGCTGCGCGAATGGAACATCGAGACGAACACGCTCGTGATCTTCATGAGCGATAATGGCGGGACGGCGGGCGTATCGACATTCAACGCCGGGATGCGCGGCGCGAAAGCCACGCCCTGGCTCGGCGGCATTCGCGCGCCGTCATTCTGGCGCTGGCCGGGGGGATTTCGCGGCGGCGTCGATTGCGACAAACTTGCCGCGCACATCGACATGTTACCAACGCTCTCCGAAATTGGCGGCGCGTTTTTGAGCGAAACCACGCGCCAACAAGTGGAAGGCCGCAGCCTCGTGCCGTTGCTGACGAATCCGAGCGGAGCATGGCCCGATCGCATTTTAATCACACACGCGGGCCGATGGGGCCGGGGGAAGGCCGCGGAATCGAAGTATCGCCAGTGCAGCGCGCGCAACTCGCGCTACCAACTCGTATCGATCGAGCGCCCGGGCGACGAGTCGGGCGAACCGAACTGGCAATTGTTCGATCTCAAGGCCGATCCCGGTGAGCGGCAGAATGTGATCAAGCAATTTCCCCGCGCCGCCCGTGAACTCGAATACGCTTACGACCGCTGGTGGAAGGAGATTCAGCCGTCGCTAGTGAATGAGAATGTTCCTCTCGCCAAAGCGAACCCGTTCAGGGAGCTGTTCTGGCAGCAACTCGGCGGCGACACTCGCGACGCGCTGAGACGCGCGTTGGATCCCGCAGCCACCCCGTGAATCGCATCACGAAATTCTTCACGCCCAACATCACGCGCGCCGGACGGCTCGCCCGGCTAATCTATGGATTGATCATGCTCGCCGCGGGATTCATGGCCTTCGATAAGCTCCGATGGCTCGCAGTGCTGTTTTTCATCTTTGCGGCGCTCGCATTCTTCGAAGCGGCGCGAGGTTGGTGCGTGGTGCGTGCATGCGGGATCAAGACAAAGTTCTAAGCAACGCGCCGGTCGCGTGAGTGATGGACGCCGCGACGAATTTCAGAAACGCTCGCGGCGATGAAATTCAAAGCCTTCGTCATCAGCGTGGCGGCATTGTTCCTCGTGGGCTGTCACACCTCATCGCTGCGCTGCTGTTCCGCGTCGCGATTCGATTTTGCGCTCATTGGGGACACGCCCTACAACGCCGAACAAACGACCAATCAGTTTCCGAATCTCGTCGCCGAGTTGAACGCTGCGAAGCTCGAGTTCGTAGTC
>DATHEW010000128.1:0-6695 GCA_035318425.1 Candidatus Acidiferrum sp.
CTTCGCCTTGATTCTGCTGAAGTTCAGATCCTCGCCGCGCCAGAGCGCATTGGCGCCGATAATGAAAGAACGTGCGCTTGCCACCCTTCTGTTCCGTCATCACGTCCGTGTAGGACGTGTCCGCCGCGCCGCTACTCTTAACGAATTTCGTGTCGATCTTGTTCTTTTTGCAGTCGGCGAGAATCTGCTCGCCGAAGGCGTCCTTGCCCACGAGCCCGGCACCGATGAGAGGGAAGCTCGCGCCAATTTTCGCGAGGTCGATGAGCACGTTGTAAGGCGCGCCGCCGGTGCCGAAGGCAGCCTGGCTGCGGATGTTCGCCAATTGTTCGCGCTGCGGAAAAATGTCGATAAGCTTGACCTGATCAATGATCCAGTTGCCACCGGCGAGAATGCCGCTGCGTGCTGACGAGTTCTTAACTTTCATCTAAGGAATGCCGCGATGTCGCGGGGTGCGTTTGGCGCGGCGATTCGACGCGCATCAATAGTGAATGAAACCCGGCGGTAACATGGCAAGCTTTTTGCGGCTTCCCGCTTTCGACGCGGTGCAACTCCACACTCGGACTTGCCGCTTCAGTTCACATCCATTCCGGGACGTGCGCCGAGTTGCGCTCCGGTTTTTAATTGAGGGAACGAGTCACCTGCAAGGCTGTGATGGCCGCGCTGAACGGCGCGTTTGTACGTGTGACCTGTCAAATTGTGTAGCTCGCTCGCGCTGTCTTGGGGACGAATCTTCTCGCGCTCACGAGAACGATTGCTCACGATCTTTTTCGCGGGACGATCCAAGCACGAACCCAAAACGCATCGTGTTGGCTTCTGACTGAGAGGGTTTCTATGAACGCAAGATCGAGGTTTACTCCGTACTTCCGTCAATGGCTGTGTCTGCTCCCGTATCTTCTATTGTGCTCCGTCGCCGCCCTGCCGGTGCGCGCGCAAACCACCATCCTCGCGGATGGATTTGAATCGGCCTTTCCCGGCGTCTGGACTGCCACGGACACGAATGGTCTCGACGGCACGTTTACATGGCGCGATGTGAATTCCACGTTCGGTGGCGAGAGCACGCATGGCGGTAACTGGAAAGCGTACTGCGCGGGAACACGGTATCCGTTCAACAGCCTTGAACTGAATCCCACCTACACGAACCACATGGACGGTTTCATCACCGCGCCGATCAATCTCGCCGGCTTCTCGCGAGCGAACCTTCGCTTCTGGTCGAAGATTCCTGACATCGAAGTGTGCTGCGACGTGGCGCGTGTTTACATCGACAACACACTCGTCTGGAGCACGAACGGGCCGATGACAAATTGGACAGAAACCGTGATCGACCTGAACAGTTTTGCCGGTGCCGCGCACACGTTGAAGTTCTGGTTCCACACTGATCAGTCCGTGATTCGCGAGGGTTGGTATCTCGATGACCTCGAAGTTTCCGCGGGAACCTCGCCCGTGACAGACTCGCTCGTGACGCTCGATTACACGAATTACACCGGTTACATCATCGACTCGGACTCGAACAATCCGGCCTTCAACCGCGAGTCGATGCTCCTGAACACCGTGGTCAGCGCAGAGAATTTTCAGACCAACGCGACGAACTACGCGTATCGATTCACGTATCGCCTGCGTGACACGAATGGCGCGATCTTCCCGATCTACGATTTCAACGGGCAGACGAACGCCGCTTACACTTACGTATCAACGAACACCGTGTCGCTCGCGGCAGGCGCTCAGACGAACACGACGAACTTCGCCTCGATCCGTCCCGCTGCGAGGTTGAATCACCTGACGCTTTACCGAATCGAAGTGGACGTGGCGCGCGTCGGAGGGGCAGTGATCTTCAAGGCCACGAATGGGCCGCTGCCATTTTATCACTTCACGAACAATATCAGCGGTGATCCCTCTTACAATGTGATCGCTGAGTTCAAGAACTCGGGCATCGAACGTTCGTTCATCATCGATCTCGCGCCGGGCAGCAACACATTCAGCATCACGAACACGTTCGCGCTCCGCCGCTACGATGGATTCTCCAATGGCTTTCCCGGGGCAGTCGCGTTGCCCATTCGCCTCGATGTCGAAATGCGTCCGGTCACAAACAACTCACTGACGGTGCCGTTGGTGAATGCGTTCTCGAACTACACGGTGCTGCTCAGCGATTATCAATTCCTCTCGTCCCCAACGGCGCCATTCACGACGACGAATTCAGTCGTGCTGAACATTCGGCCGCAGACGCAGCTCAACTCGGTCGATTCCCAATATCGCGTCATCGTTCGTATGTCGTATACGAATACGCCGGGCCAGCCGTCGCTCGCCGTGGCGTCGATCACGAACTCGCCGACGCAGTTCCTACATTTCAACGGACATCTGGAGTTCAACGACATCGATACCACGTTCACTTCGGTGAACTCACCGCCACCGCCGGGCGCGGTCACGCCGGGAATAAGCATCACCTCGTCGCTGTTCGTGAGTGCCAACGCCGGCACTGTGGTGGGAGAGCCAAACCATCATTACAGTGGGATCTTTGGTCTGCCGGTGAAACTGAACATCGATGGCACGGCGATCTACACAGGCGGCACCATCACCCTGAGTGGACCGAGCAGCGACACAGTTGGCAACATTCGCTTCCAGCGCACCGGCCAGGTGCTCGATGCGAATGGCGCGCGCGCCACGGTCCTTTTCACAATGCCGACCGGATTCGGCTACAACACCAACCTGATCGAAGCGCTCATTCCACGACGGCTGTTGAGCGACGTCACGTTCCTGAACATCGGTCTCAGCCAATCGCTCGCGCCCAAATCAAATCTCGTCTGGACGGCGAACATGTTCGCGACCGAGGAATCCAAGCCGCTTTGGATTCAGGCAAACGCATTGACGTGGGATGTGGCCAATAGCCAGTTCCTCTTTTCACCCGTCGGCTTCCAGGTGATCCACGTGCGCAAGTTCGACTACGGCGCGCTCGCCAACCAGACGACCAATCTCTTCAACACGAACATGGCGGTGAAGCTCGCGAACGACCGCTACTTCGATTTTACGCTGAACCTCAACGGCGTGCCTTCGGTGAAAGCGGACGCGCTCGGGAACGCGCTCATGGCGATCGATATCAATTTCTCGAACGGCGTTTTCCGCACGCACTTCCCATACAACACGTCGATCTCGTGGTCGAACAGCGGGGGTCGCATGAAGATCGTGGACGATGTCGTGCAGGTCGGCGCCACGAGCAAGCTCCCGAGCGTGGGGCCGATCATGACGCCGTACGTGAGCAGTTGCGAAGGTTGCTCCGGCCTGGGCTCAACGAATTTCATCGGGTTGCAACCGCCCGGTGCGGAACTTTACTTTACGCGGGACGGCGGATTGGTCACCGCTGGACCGAGCGTGACGCCGCTTTACGCATCGTTGGGTTCGCCCTCGCTCGCGAACAAATTGGCGTGGGGTTACGTGCCGTCACAGGCCGCTTACGCGCAGTCGATGCTGACGCCTACGAACATTTCGTTCGCGATGGCTGGGACGTTTCTGCGCGGCACCGACAACACGGCCTCAAGCGATGACGGCCCCGGAGTGATTCTCTACACCGGCGTGAACAGCACGAACCACGCGCTGCTCGAACGCCCTGACACAACGCCCTACGAGAAAGGCTTCGCAGATTATTCCGGCATGAACTTGCGGGCGCTCGGCGATGATTTTCGCAGTGGCAAGAGTCTGATCGCGGGGCAGAACGTCGATTACAAACTGCGCGGCAACTCGAAGTATTACGCGCGGCTTGGCGGCGTGAGCGGCATTCACAGCGCGACGGGCGGAAGCTTTCCCACGAATCTGACGCTGCTCGGATACAGCTTCACGTTTTCGAATTACAGCTTGTCGTATCTCGACGGTGAAAATCTCGGCTCGCGCACGGAAGGATTGTTGCGCGTGCCGTATCCCTCCGACTTCACGCTGGCGTTTGAGAAATTGAAGTTCACTTGTCCCGGCGGCCTTGATGACGCCGAGATCCAGGGCGGCAGCAGCACGAACAAGTTGCAGTATTGGAACGGCGACTTCGAAGCGCTCGGTATCGAATTCGTGTCGAACCCTGGCGAGGAATGCGATCCCGGTAAAGGCTCGCTCACGGTCGGCGTGAATGCCTGGGCGTCGTACGTCACCGACGCGCTGCACGGCATCCTTGGCTTCAACACGAACGGCACGCTCATTCCGAAATCGCAGGGCCTCGTCGGCATCGACTCGCGCCTGCAAATGCCGGGCAACTTCAAGATGAAGGGGCCGAATGGAACCGACTATGTCATCTCGCCGGTCGGCAACGCGTACTACAACAAGTTCGATTCAACCCGCGTGGCGCTCGGCTTCATCACCTTCGCGGGAAAGATGAACATCCCGTTCTTCGAAGATTTGAAGGTGCAGGTACAGACATCGCCGATTCGTGGTGGCACGAATGGTTCGGTTCATCTGATGGGTGGTTGGCCTCGCGTGGGCAGCGGAAATCCAAACCTCGGCTGGGTGGATGGAGCGACGAAGGATTATTTCACTGCCGCGTACTTTGATGAAGACAACGCCGGGCTTCCGCCAGGGCCGTTGACGCTCGCGAATTATCGCAACAGTCCGATCCCGAAATACCATCCGCGCGCGGTGAAGAGCTGGCTCGACATCGTGGACTTCGATTATCCGCTGACATGGAACGACACGCTGCGTTCGTTCAAATCCTTTGTCACCCAGACGAACAAGCTCATCGTGATCGAGGCCACGCACGAGATCACTTACATGGACGCGAAGACTGCGAGCCTCGACTTCGGTATCAAGTATGACGGCCTGCCCAAGATCAGCATCGGCAACTTCCTCGTGAACGAACTCGACGAGGCGACCGGTGCGTTCTCCGCCATCACGGACGTAATCGGCGAGGGAGCGACGACCGTGCTCGACAAAGGATTGGAAGGTTTCAACACACTGCTCGCCGATAACGCGGAGAAGCTGATCGATGAACTTTTCGATGCAACCGTCGATCCAATCATCAACACGGCTTACTCACAGCTTCAGTCGATCTACAATGGATTGCCGGCCAACCAGAAGACGAACTTCCCCGCGCTGGCAAAGGGGCACATGGTCCTGGTGGCGAACCAGATTTCCAATGCTCTCTTGAGGGCGAACTCCGTGATCGTTGGCGGCGGCCAACTGCTCTCGAACATCGACGGCAAGATCATCGACGCCACGCAAGCGATCGGCACCGTATCGACCGTCTTGATGGAAGCGCCGAAAGTAATCGGGATGGTCGGCAGCATGGTGGACACGTTTGCATCGCAGTTCGGCGACTCAGTGGTGCAGCCCGGGCTCAATGAAGCGATCGCGGAAGTTCAACCGTCGTTGAATCAGGTGAACGATGCGCTGCTGACGCTGGAAGGCGTGGTCGGCCAGGTGCGCGGTCCCTTGCAGGCGGGCCAGGAATGGCAGCAGGAATTGCAAAGCACGTTCCAGAATGGGGCGTCGCAGATTAACGGTGCCATGGGCGCCGCGAAGACCGGCGTGGATAGTTTCTTCAAGACCTTCAATTACCTGACGGATAATCCATTCCAGCATTACGGCGCGACGGAGTTGAAGAAGAAGTTGCGCAAGGAATTCAAAGAAGAGTTCCTCGGCACGAAGATCGTCGCGGACGTGCAGGTCGGCATCAAACAGCGCCTGTTTGATTACGAAGCGCAGTTCAAGCAAGGGTTCGATTCATACTTTCAACAGATCAATCAGGTCATGCGCGACCTGATCAGCCAGTCGCTTGCGGGACTCGATAACTCGATCAACTCCGCGCTTGGCGACCTTAAGGATTACATGGGCTCGGGGCAGATTTCCGGCCACGCCATCATCAATGACGACTCGCTGCGCTACCTCCGGGTGGACGGCACGTTCGAGTGGAAGGTCCCGGACAAGATGACCTTCAGCGCGTTCCTCGAGATCAAGGAAATCGACTCGGAGAACACGGCGCCCGGTTGCACTTACGCCGGCGGCACGGCAACCGAAGTGAAGCTCGGCGCGAATGACGTGGACCTCGACTGGATCAGTGAGGGACTGCGCGTGGATGTCGAAGTGCAGTTCGTCATTGGCAACGACGGCACACCGCGCGGCATCGGGGGCGCCTTCCAGACGCGCGGTGATTTGAAATTCGGCGGCTTCGTCGTGAAGCAGATCGGTTTCGCGGTCGCGTTCGGTGAGAACGATAACTACATCGCCGCCAATGTGCGTGCCGCGTTCGGCGACTCGGTAGAGATCGCAGGCGGCGTTTACTTCGGGCGCTCGTGCGTGCTCACGCCGTTGAGAACTGCTGTCGCCGCCGTCAGTCCGACTCTGTTGGAGGAAATCGATCCCGAGGAGTTGTTCGGCTCGCCGCCATACACGGGTGCATTCGTTTATGCGGAGGGCACCTTCCCGATCTGGAGCGTCGGTTGTTTGTTCGAGGTGCGCGTCACGGTCGGCGCGGGTGCATGGTACTTTGTCGAAGGCCCGAGATACGGCGGCCTCATTAAAGCCGGCGTCGGCGGAACGATCATTTGCGTGTTGAGCGCGAGCGGCGACATCACGCTCATCGGCTCGAAGAAACCGGAAGGCATGGTGTTCGTCGGCGTGGCGCACGTGGAAGGTTGCTTCGGCCCGTGCCCGTTCTGCATCTGTGTCGATACCTCCACCGCGGTGAAATACGTCGAGGGCCAAAAAGGTGGCTGGGATGCCAAGGACCC
>DATHEW010000129.1:0-5462 GCA_035318425.1 Candidatus Acidiferrum sp.
TTGGTGAAAGAATGGGGCATCAGGAAGTTCAATCTCGACGACCTCTACGTCCGCTTCTTCCGCATTGCTGAACGGCGCATCGCGGAAAAGACCGGCACCGGCATCGTTTGCTACATCTCCAACTTTTCTTACTTGGGCGACCCGTCGTTTGTCGTGATGCGCCAGCGGTTCTTGAAAGAGTTCGATCAGCTTTGGTTCGACTGCCTGAACGGTGACAGCCGCGAGACGGGCAAGCTCACGCCGGAGGGCAAGCCCGATCCATCGATCTTCACTACGGAATACAACCGCGAAGGCATCCGCGTCGGCACGGCGATCGGGCTAATGGTGCGCCGCCCGAAGCGCAGCAAGAAGCCGCAGGTTTTTTTTCGCGAGCTATGGGGTGCGGACAAGAGCGGCCAACTTCTCGAAAGCCTCAAAGCGAAGAAGTTCGTGAAGCAATTTTCGAAGGCCGAACCAAAAGAAAGCAACCGGTTCTCCTTCCGAGTTTCAGACGTTGGGGCTGACTACCTGGCCTGGCCAACCTTGCTGGACTTGTGCGCGGAATCTCCAATTAGCGGTCTGCAAGAAATGCGAAGAGGCAAGCTGATGTCTTTTGAAAAGGCTGCCCTCGAAATGCGGATGCGCCAGTACTTCGACAAGCATCTTGATTGGGGTGAAATCGTTCGGCGAAAGGCTGGGCCAACCGAGAATGGCGGACGATTCAACGCGGAGCAGACGCGAGCCAAGGTTCTCGCCACTGATAATTTTAGTTCAAGCAACATCGTTCGCTACGCTCTCTATCCATTCGATCTTCGCTGGGCCTACCGATGCACGACGCGGCCTTTGTGGAACGAACCTCGTCCAGCCTTGGCCGCGCAGTGTTGGAAGGGAAATCAGTTTCTCGTGACGCGCATGGTGGCGGAGAGGCCGGGAGAGCAACTTTGCATCTTCGCAACCAGTGCTCTGCCGGATTATCACCTGCTGCGGCCAAACGCTGTTGCGATTCCGTTCAGAATCCGCCCGGTCCAGAAAGAGAAGCCGAAGAAAAAAGACGACGGCAATGGCGAGTTCAGCGACATCCTGCATGAAGCCGCGCTTGCTTACAAAACTGGCGGCGAGAAAACCACGGCCAATCTTTCTCCGGCCGCCCGTGCGTATTTGGCGGAACTGGATTTTGAAAACCCTGATGCGGACGAGGAAACGGCGGCGCTGCTCTGGCGGCACGCGCTCGCCATCGGTTACGCGCCCGCGTATCTGGCGGAGAACACGGACGGTGTTCGTCAGGATTGGCCGCGTATTCCGCTGCCCGAATCCAAAGCCGCGTTGTTCGCATCCGCCAAATTGGGCAAACAAATCGCCGCGTTACTCGACACGGAAAACGGAGTCGATGGAGTAACGGCTGGCAAACTTGCCACGGAGTTCAAAACAATTGCGGTGCTTTCCTCGACCAAAAATCTCTCCATCACCACCGGTTGGGGCCACGCGGGGCAGAACGGCGTGACCATGCCGGGCAAAGGCAAATTGGAAACGCGTGCTTATGCCGTGGACGAGCCGGCCTCGCCGCTGCTGGGCCACAGCACGCACGACGTTTTCCTGAACGACTCCGCCTGCTGGCGCAACGTGCCGGAACGCGTGTGGGACTACACCATCGGCGGCTATCAGGTGATGAAGAAGTGGTTGAGCTATCGTGAGCACGGGTTGCTAGGCCGCTCGCTTACGCCAGACGAGG
This sequence comes from Candidatus Acidiferrum sp., assembly GCA_035318425.1. GTDB lineage: Bacteria > Verrucomicrobiota > Verrucomicrobiia > Limisphaerales > SIBH01 > JANNGC01. Next base: position 1,709 of record DATHEW010000129.1, read on the forward strand.
CCCGGGAAGTCACCCACATGGCCCGCCGCATCGCCGCGCTCATTTTGCTCCAGCCGGAAGTGGACGCGAACTACCAGCGGGTGAAAGCGAACGCGGTCCATTGGGAAGCATGAGTGCCGCGGCTGTTTTTCTTGTTCGTAATCATTCGCGCTCAGCCCTGTTTGGAAAGTATTCCTTCAATTGAAGCACTTCAAAGCCATCGCTGCCATGTCGGAGAACCGCGTGATCGGGTGCGGCAACAAAATTCCGTGGCACCTACCGGAGGATTTTAAGTGGTTCAAGCAGATGACCACGGGAAACGTGATCGTGATGGGGCGCAAGACTTTCGAATCCATCGGCAGGCCACTGCCGAACCGCGAGACGATGGTGCTGAGCAAATCGGGATTCGTTTTTCCGGGCGTAAGGACGATTCGGCAATTGAGCGAGGTGAATCCTGCGCTGGAATCGCGTGAGGTGTTCATCTGCGGCGGCGCTCAGGTTTATGAGCAGGCGTTGCCACTGTGCTCTGACCTTTACCTCACGCGGGTGAAGCGCACGGTCGAGGGCGACGCCTTCTTCCCGGCGTTCGAGCATCTGTTCGAGCGTGAAGCCGTGATCATCGATACGCCGGAGTTCACCATCGAACATTGGCGAAACGCGCGGTTGTAAGCGCTTCATTTGCCACCGCTGCTTTGCAAGCCGGAGTCGCTCCGCTATAATCCGCGCCGTTGCCGATGAAACGCTTTTGGGTCTTCTTTGCCATGCTCTGTTGTTGCGCTGTCCAGGCGCAGACGGAGGGAATCTGGTTTCTCCATCTGCGCATGACGAATGGCCAGGTCGTGCTCGTGAACCAGAAAAAAACTCCCGGCGTGCTGAAGCGTTCGCGTGGCGCCGATGCAGCCCGGGCGGTGCAGATCGAGTTGCAGTCCGCAAATGGAGCGACGGTTTGGTCGCAGACCATCGATGATCCTGCCGTGCGCCGCATCGAGTACGAAGATCCGCAACAGCCCGGGAAGTTGCGCGCGCGCGAAGTGATACTGACCAATGTTGAGTTCACGGTGCGCGTGCCGTTTCGTTCCGATGCTCGCGCGGCCGTGGTTTCGCGCCGCCATCGGAATCCGCAACCTGAAGCGCAGAAGAAAGCTGTTGCGGCCCCGCCCTACGTCGAGATTGGCCGAGTCGAGTTAAAGCCGGAGGAGAAGCAGTGATGCGGCGACGCGCGTGCGGCTTCGCTCTCATTTTGTCCCTGGTGTTGTTCTCAGTCGCGCGTGCGCAAACGATCCAGACGCTTGTCAGTAATGGCCCGACGAGCGAGCGCATCAACCTCACGTTCTTCTCCGAAGGTTACACCGCGGCGGAGTTGCCCACCTTCATCACGAATGTGACTTCTGTTCTCGGCACCTTTTTCAGCACACCGCCATATCGAGATTACAGCAATTGTTTCAACGTCCACGCCGTCTCAGTCGCATCGATGCAATCGGGCGCCGATCATTACTCGCCGACGACGCGGCTGGTGAACACGTACTTCAACAGCACCTTTGACAGTTTTGGCGTCGATCGCGTGCTGACGATTCCCCCGAACAATCGCGACGGCGCTTACGCGAACGGTCAGGGGAAAGTCGATGCGCTCGTCGCCGACCTGATCCCCGAGAGCGACATCGAAGTGGTGTTGGTGAACGATCCCCAATACGGCGGCTCGGGTGGCCCGCGGCTTGTTGCCTCGATGGATCCGATGTCCCCGGAGATCGTCATGCACGAGCTCGGGCACACCTTCGCGCAACTCGGAGACGAGTACGAAGATCCGTATCCGTATGGAAATCTGGAAGAGCCGAACACCACGCGTGAGACCGAGCGCTCGTTGATCAAATGGAACTCGTGGATTCTTCCGACCACGCCGGTGCCGACGCCGGATGTGCCGTCGAATTACGTCGCTGTGGGATTGTTCGAAGGCGCGCACTATCACGCCACTGGTTGGTATCGGCCGCAGCACAACTGTAAGATGCGCACGCTCAACGCGCCGTTCTGCGCCGTGTGTATCGAAACGGCCGTGCTATCGATTTACCGGCTGGTGCGCCCGATCGATTCGTTCTCTCCCGCGACCAGCATCGTCATGTTGACGAACGCGCAGATGTTCCGGGTGACGCCGTTGAAACAGGGCGCGGCGTATTCTTATCAATGGTTCACGAATGGCGTCGCTGTTCCTTCTTCCGATCGAACGAATCTCGCTCTCTCGCCGCAGACGCTCGGGCCGGGCATGCACGCAGTGCGAGTCGAGGTTCGCGATCCGACGCCGTTCGTGCGCAATGATCCGCAGCGGCTGCTCTTCGACACGAATTGGTGGGCGGTGAACGTGACGAGCGCGCTGGTGATCACCGAACAACCGCAAAGCTTGGCGGTGCTGGCGGACGCGAGTGCGAGCTTCAGCGTGACTGCAACGGGCGCTCCGCCGATCTCGTACCAGTGGCGGTTCAACGGCGGACTTCTCGACGCACAGACGAACGCGCTGTTCACGATCTCCAACGTGACGCCGGAGCATGTGGGCAATTACGACGTCCTCGTGGCCAACGATCTGGCGCGCCGAATCAGCGCAGTCGTCACGCTGACCATCGAAACGCCGACGATGCCAGTGATCGTACAGTCGCCGGCGAGCCAGGCGATCTACGCCGGTGGAACTGTTACGTTTCAGGTGAGCGCGACAGGCACGATGCCGCTGACCTTTTTTTGGAGTAAAGATTCGGTGTTGATCGCCACGAATATCAGCCCGGCGTTCAGCATCACGAACGCCCAGACTGAAGATGCCGGCACTTACTCGGTGGTCGTGAGTAACTTGGCCGGTGTGGCGGCGAGCGCTGCGGCCACGTTGTCGGTGTTGCCCGTGCCGCCGCTTTCGGCGGGGATTTACAACGGTCTATTTTTCAACTCGAACGACATTCAGCAGGCGTCTTCAGGATTCTTTTCGGCGACGGTGCGAGAGAGCAGGGATTTCACGGCGCGTGTGCAAATCGGGAAAACCAAGCAGTCATTCGCCGGCAGGTTCGAGAGCGACGGACGCGCGACTAACATGGTCGTGTTGAGCGGCGTCCCGCTTGAGGTGCGGCTGAGTTCCGATCCCGACGCGCCGGGAGCATTACGAGGCGAGGTCACGGACGGAACGTGGGTTTCGGAATTGTTGACGCAACGCGTGAGCTTTCACGCGAGAACAAATCCCGCCACGGAATTCGCCGGTCGTTACACGATGCTGTTTCCAGGCGCAACGGATGGAAGCTTTGCGCCCGCGGGGTCAGGATTTGCCGCGGTTCGCATTAACAATGGGGGAGTTGCGACGTTCACCCTGAAGCTTGGAGATGGAACGCGCGTGGTGACGCGTGCGTCGGTGGTGGGATCGAATGAATTGGCGTTCTATGCGCCGCTTTATGCCGGCGGGGGCGCGGTGTTTGGGTGGCTGCGTTTGAAGCCGGAAAGCTACATCGATCTGGGTGGGACAGCGTTTTGGATTCGCCCGCCCGGAAGTGTGCCGAAGCTGTATCCAGATGGTTTCACGCTCACGATGCCGGTGAGCGGTTCCGCTTATGCGCCGTCGAGCGGGACGCTGTTCGACATCGTGCTCGGGCGCGTGATTCTCGATGGCGGCAATCTTGCCGAGGCGCGTTCAAACCATGTGACACTCGGCGTGGCTGGACGAATTACGAGCGCGGGTCCGGACAAGTTGCAATTGAAAGTGACGCCCGCGACGGGTGTTTTCAAAGGCTCGCTCACACCAGCGGGTGCGAAGCCG
>DATHEW010000130.1:0-2416 GCA_035318425.1 Candidatus Acidiferrum sp.
GACAGGCTTCGAGTTGCAGTTCTCGCCCAGTTTACCCGCGCCTTCGTGGAACGTTGTCCCTGACCCGCCCGCGATCGTTGGCGAGGAGAAGCAAGTCACAATCCCGCTCCAGCCTGGCCCGGAATTCTTCCGGCTGCACCGTCCATGATTCTTCAGAGCGGTCGCAGTCTGTTAGTCGGCGTACCGCAGCGGGCCGATGCGTCCGTCCTCGGGCATGAAAATGCGATTGAGATCCTCGCCCTGTTGCAGTCTCCAAAGACGCACCTTCTCGCGCAACTCGGCGAGTGTTCGAGCGTGAGTGGAATCCGACGCGAGGTTCTTCAGTTCAAACGGATCGGACAGGACGTCGTAGAGTTCCTCGCGCGGCCGGTTGCGATAGCGACTGATCACCGCTGCCGCCTTGCGATCCGTTTCCGCCAGCTTCACCCATGAATCCCAATAGTCGCGGCCATCCAGGGCGACGCCCTCGCTGATGTGGCTCGTGAACCGTGTTTCGGGAATCAGGTTGAGAATGTATTTGAACCGATCCGTGCGAATGGAGCGCATGGGCGTCCGGTTCATCTCCTTGTCGCCCGTGTGCGTGGCGTAGATCTCCGCGCGATGGTGATTCGTTTTGCCCAACAGCACGTTAAGAAAACTCCGGCCATCCCAATCCGCCATCGGTTTGCCGCCGGCGATTTCGACCATGGTCGGGAGAATATCCACGAGGCTGATCATCGCGTCGGTCGTCGCGGCGGGTTTTATTTTCCCAGGCCAGCGGATGAGCAACGGCGCGCGGATTCCCTCATCATAAAGGTTCCACTTGCCGAAGGGCCACTGGGCGCCCTGGTCAGCCGTGAAAATGAACAATGTATTGTCAACGTAACCGTGGCGGCGCAACGAATCGGAAACCTCGCCCACCTGCTTGTCCATCCACGACACATCCGAATAATAACGGCACCGCGCCTGGCGCGTCTCGGGCGTGTCCAACAGGAACGGCGGCAGCGTGATCTTGGTGGGATCATATCCCTCGTTCTCCTTCCAATAGACATGCGGGGAATGCGAACAGACGACCAGGCACAGCGGACGACGCGCATCGTGCTTCGCCAATAATTGATCAACGGCAGTTGTATTGAGATCAGTCCAGAGCACACCGCGCTTCCCCGGCGGCATCACGTTTGAGTTGGTCAAATACTCAAATGGAAACTGGTCGCGCGGCCCGATGTGCGTCTTTCCGGCAATCACTACGCGATAGCCCAGGTCCTTCATGAACGCGGGCAACGTTCGCACGCCTTCCCGAACGAGAGAGTGGTTGGAGTGCGCGCCATTACGCATGGGCATCAGCCCGGTGAAGATGGCGGCACGAGAGGGCGTGCAGGTCGGCGACGCCGCGAAAGCTCGACGAACGGTGAGGCCTTCGCGCGCGAGACGATCGATGTTTGGCGTATGCACGACCGTTGAGCCGTAGGCTCCGCAGTCATGCCACGAAAAATCATCGGCGACAAAGAGAACGATGTGAGGACTCGCGGCGGGAGACGCCGCACTCGTCATCCACCACAGAAGCGAACCGATCAACAACGCTCTGAACAAACCAATCATCTTGAGCTCTCCACCTGTTGCCGCATCAACAAGTGATCATGCCTCACGGGCCTTCAAGATCAAAATTGCGCGGATCCCTGTGAAGCGGCCTTCACGCGGGACTCCGTTGGCTTCGATGAGAATCCTTTTGCTGTTCGCAATCCGCAACCCACTGCGCCTCTCCGAGAATAATTTCTCTCGTCATCGCCCTGAACGTCGAATCAGTATCAGGGCGTTCACTGGGGTTTACTAAACAGGATTCCTGCGTGAACGGGCGCTGATCTTCAGGCGGACATTCGCCGCCGATCACACCCCAATCCAGAACATGCACACGCCCTTCAGCGGTGCCGCTCAAGGTCTTGCTGCTCGCGCGGCAATCGGCCAAGTGCGGCAGCATGTCTTGGGAAAACGCTGAAAGGCTGAAATCCTGAAAAGCTGAAATCCAACACGCCATTCCCGACATTTTGATTTTAGCCTCCGAATTCTGGTTCAGCTTTCTTATCCTGATTCCAGCGTTTCAGTTTTTCAGCATTTCAGCTTTTTGATCATGCGCTTTCCCGAGGAATTCAGGCAGCGAACCAAACGATACGCATCAGCGATCGTCCGATTCTACGCGGGTGCGCCAAAATCACGTGAAGTCGAGGCACTGGCCCATCAACTACTGCGATCCGGCACATCGGTGGCAGCACACGTGCGCGAAGCGTCGCGGGCCCGATCCACTGCTGAATTCTCTTCGAAAGTGAACGGCGCCCTTCAGGAAGCAGATGAATCGCAGCTCTGGTTGGAACTTTTAAACGAAGACTGCGGCATCCGCGGCCCTGAGATCGAGGCGCTGCTCCAGGAAACGAGCGAACTCCTC
>DATHEW010000131.1:0-4223 GCA_035318425.1 Candidatus Acidiferrum sp.
TCGAACGGTTGACCGCGCTGTTCAATCCGGCGTTCTTCAACGCCAGCAGCGTGAACAACACCTTCGACAGCCGCAGTTCCTCCAAAGGTCCCGAGCCCGAAGGTCTCGCCATCGGTAAAGTTTACGGTCGCACGCTGGCGTTCATCGGTTTCGAACGCATCGGCGGCATCGCCGTATATGACATCTCCGATCCTGAAGATGCCGAGTTCGTCGATTACGTGAATCGCCGCGATTTCACCAATCCCTTTAACTTCGCCACCGCGGGCGATCTCGCGCCGGAAGGACTTCACTTCATCAGCGCGGATGACAGCCCCAACGGCAAACCGCTGCTCGTCGTGGCGCACGAAGTGAGCGGGACCACCACGATTTATCAGATCGATAAATCGAAGAAGTAGCATTCAGCTGACCGCTCACACATCAGGGCGTGCCTTGCGCAAGTGAGGCACGCCTTTTCATTTTGTTGGCAAGGAACGCAGCGTTGAAACCCTCCGCGAGCTTGGCTAAACAAATGTCGATGTCCTCGTCCGTCCCTGACCTGCTCCAGCCGCTGAAGCAATACTTCGGCTTCGATTCGTTCCGGCCATTGCAGGAACAAATCATCCGCGACGCGCTCGCTGGCAAAGATGTGTTCGCGCTGCTGCCGACGGGCGGCGGCAAGTCGCTCTGCTTTCAACTTCCCGCACTGGTGCGACCGGGGCTGACGATCGTGGTGTCGCCATTGATCGCGTTGATGAAGGACCAGGTCGATGCGCTGCAAGCGAGCGGCGTGGCGGCGACATTCTTGAACTCGTCACTCAGCACGGCGGAAGCGCGCGAGCGCTCGGCTGGATTGCATCGCGGCGAATACAAGCTGCTCTACGTCGCGCCCGAGCGTCTGATGCTTTCCGGTTTCTTCGAAACGTTGCGCCGCTGGGACGTGAAGCTGATCGCGATCGACGAAGCTCATTGCATCAGCGAATGGGGCCACGACTTTCGTCCCGAGTATCGGCAGATGGCACAGCTTCGCGACGCGTTTCCCAGGATCCCGATCATGGCGCTCACCGCCACGGCCACGACACGCGTGCGTGAAGACATCGTGATGCAGGCGAAGCTGCGGGAACCGAGTTGCTACGTCGCGAGCTTCAACCGCCCGAACCTCACGTATCGCGTGCTGCCCAAGGCACAGCCGTACGATCAGGTGTTCGAGTTTATCAAAGCGCGTCCGAATGACAGCGGCATCGTATATTGTCACAGCCGCAAAGGCGCCGAGAACGTCGCGTCGCGGCTGAATGCCGATGGCATTTCCGCGCGCCCGTATCACGCCGGAATGGAAAGTGCCGATCGGTCGGCGAGCCAGGAGAAGTTTCTGCGCGATGAAGTGCGCGTGGTCTGCGCCACGATCGCGTTCGGAATGGGCATCAACAAACCGAATGTGCGGTTCGTCATCCATCACGACCTGCCGAAGAACATCGAAAGCTATTATCAGGAAACGGGCCGCGCCGGACGCGACGGTCTTCCCAGCGAATGCGTGCTGCTCTTCAGCGCGGCGGATGTCGTGAAACAGAATCGTTTCATCGATGAGAAGCCGACCGCGCAGGAGCAGCAGATCGCGCGCGAACAGTTGCAGACCATGGTCCATTACGCCGAGTGCAACGAATGCCGGCGCGTGGTGCTGCTCGATTATTTTGGCGAGGAATTTGGCGAGAGCGACTGCGGCGGATGCGACAATTGCCTCTCGCCGCGCGCCACGTATGACGGAACGATCGCAGCGCAAAAATTTCTTTCATGCGTCGTCCGCGCGCGCAATCACAACGGCTTCAGCTTCGGGTTAAACCAGATGGTCGAGGTGCTGACGGGTGCCGACACCGAAGCGGTGCGTAAATGGGGACACGAGAAACTTTCCACTTACGGCATCGGCAAGGATCTCAAGCGCGCCGAGTGGCAGGCGATCGGGCGCGAACTGATCCGTCTCGGCTACCTGCGGCAATCAGCGACGCAATTCAGCACACTCGAATTGACGGAGGCAGGACGCGATGTGTTGAAGGAACGCCGGCCGATCACCCTGACGAAGCCGATGGAAGTGTCCGAGCGCAAGCTGCCGCGCGCGGGCGAAATCACCTGCGACGAAGCGCTGTTCGAGAAGTTGCGTGCATTGCGTCGGCGGTTTGCGGATGAGCGCGCCGTGCCGCCTTACATCATCTTCTCGGATGTCACCTTGCGGCAAATGGCGCGGGAATATCCGGCGCACGAGCGTGACCTGTCGCGCATCAGCGGAGTGGGCGAAAAGAAGCGCGTTGAGTTCGGCGCGGCGTTTCTTACGGAGATCGCTTCGTACCTGCAACACAACGCTCGCCAGATCTTTGCCGATGACTCGTTCGTTCCCGCTCCGCGTCCGCGTGCGACGAGACTCACGGATACTCAACGAGACACGCTCCAACGCTTCCGCAATGGATTGAGCATCCGGCAGATTTCCCAGGCGCGTGATCTGGTGGAATCGACAATCCAGGGACACCTCGCAGCGGCGATCGAGGCCGGCGAGGAACTGGATGTCAGCGGGTTGCTCACGGCGGAAGAACATCGGGAGATTACGACGGCGCTGGCGAAGCATGGCGTGATGTCGCTCGGCAAAATCAGGGAAGCGCTGGGCAATCGATTCGACTACGGCAAACTCCACATCAGCCGCGCATTGTATCAACGCGCTGCGGGCGCGCAGAGTTCCAACGCTGCGCAATGACATGCACGAATAGGCCGCTGCGAAATTGTCCGTTGTCATCACGGCGCGATTCGGCGCAGATTCCTCCGCCAATTTGACGCATGGCCGATAACACGACAGCTCCACTACCGCCGACGGGCAATCAACCGCCGGCCATCAGCAAGACACGCACGTTCTTCCGGCGGCTGGGCAGCTCCATTGCGCTCTGGTCTTTCGTGCTCGCGGCGCTGTTCCTCGGCGAACTCAACATTGGTGGGTTCAATGCACGGCCGCTCTCGGACATTCTCTTCCTGATCGTGATGCTGGCCATCGCCGGTCTCGGACTCGATGAGTTTTACAAGTTGATCGAGAAGGCGGGCTACGCCTGTTTCCGCGGATGGGGCATCGTGGGCGGCCTGCTGCTCATGGCGAGCACGTTCCTTTACGTGCAGGGCAGCATCATCACGAACCGGCAACCGTCCAAGGCCAACGATTTCGAAACCGGCATTCTGATCATCTTCGTGCTGGGATTGTGCTTCCGGCAATTCATGGCCAAGCGCGGCGGTTCCGGTTTGTTGCGCATCTCCACCACGCTCTTCGGCCTGATGTATGTGCCGTGGCTGCTGAACTTCATTCAGAAGCTGCATTTCTTTCCCGACACTCTCGGGCCGCATGGTGATCGCATCGAGATCGAAGGCAGCTTTTACGTGCTCTACTTCATTCTCGTGACGAAGTTCAGCGACCTCGGCGCGTATGTGACCGGCTCGCTCATCGGGAAACACAAGATGATTCCGCGCATCAGCCCGAACAAAACGTGGGAAGGTTTCGGCGGCGCCATCGTGATCTCGGCGTTGGTGAGCGTGGGCTTTTACTGTCTCGCGAAGAAACATCTCTACGGAATGAACCTGCTGCACGCGATCGTTCTCGGCGTGTTGCTTAGCACGACGGCCGTGGTCGGTGATCTCATCGAATCCATCTTCAAGCGGGAGGCGAAGGTGAAAGATTCGGGCACTTGGTTCCCCGGCATCGGCGGCATTCTGGACTTGATGGACTCGCTCCTGTTCAATGCGCCGCTCATGTATTTGTACTTGCGGCACGTGCTCACTGCGTGAGCGGCGATTTACGATTGGCGATTTACGATTTACGCGCTGAGGAGCAGATAAACATCACCACGATATGACACGCGAGGAAATGAAGGCGCGGACTAAAGCATTCGCTAACCGCGTCGTGAAGCTGTGCCATGCACTGCCAAACAATTGGGTGGCACGTACCCTCGGCGCTCAGCTTCTCCGGAGCGGAACATCCGTCGGTGCTAATTACCGCGCCGTGTGCCGCGCGAAGTCGAACGCCGATTTCATCAACAAACTCCGCATCGTCGAAGAGGAATGCGACGAGGCTCTTTTCTGGATGGAACTACTGATGGACAACGGCTTGGTCAAAGCCTCGCGGCTGAGCGACCTCATGACGGAAGCTGACGAAATTCTCTCCATCGCCGTCGCATCCGCAAAGACCGCTCGTTTGTCCGCCCGCTCGTAAATCGCCAATCGTAAAT
>DATHEW010000132.1:0-2089 GCA_035318425.1 Candidatus Acidiferrum sp.
CGCGCTTCCACACTCCAACCGCGTGCGTCCGCGCTCAAACGAGCTCTGTGGCCGCCGCCCTCGCAATGATGCCGTCGTGCATCGTTCCGCGAATGTCCCGATCATAATCTCACTCGTAGCGCAGCGCCTGGATCGGATCGAGTCGCGACGCTTTGATCGCGGGAATCAACCCGGCGAGCAGACCGACACCTGCGCTGAATGCGAAGGCCATGATCATCGCCTCGACCGTGATGACCGGCATGTTGCCGGTCGGCGTCAGGTCCGCGAGCACTTGGACGAAGCCGTAGGAAACGATCAGTCCAGCCACGCCGCCGAGCACTCCCACGACCACGCTCTCCACGAGGATTTGCGTGAACACCGCGAAAGTCGTTGCGCCCACGGCTTTGCGCAGTCCGATCTCGCGCACGCGTTGCGCAATGCTCGCGAGCATGATGTTCATGATGCCGATGCCGCCGACAAGAAGGCTGATGGCCGCAATGATCCCACCGCTCACGCGCGCGTTGCGGATCGCGATGTTGATGTTCTCGACGTTGTTCTCCTGCGTGCGGAAAGAGAAGTCTTCGATGCCGTGGTGCGTGAGCATCATCACGTTGCGAGCTTGCTGAAGCGCGGGTTCCAGCTTGTCGAGGCTGGCGACTTTGATGTCGATGTCGGAGAGGCGCGCGTCGGGAGTGGCGTTGGTGCCGGACGCAGCGCGGAACCGGAGCCACATCGTGTTGAGCGGCATGTAAGCGGTGTAATTTTTCTGGCGAAACACCCAGCCACCGCGTCCGCGTCCGCCGCCCCAACCGCGTGCGCGAGCCACACCGCCGGTGCTTTGCTGCTCGATGTATTCGCCAGACTTCTTCAACTCGCGCAATCGCTTGTCCGCCTCACTCTCATACGGCTCGAACATACCGACGATCACGAACGGCTGTTGATTGATGCTGATGATCTCGCCAACCGGATCGATCTCCCTGCCAGTTTCCTCGGGCGATCCGAAAAGTTCGTCGCGCAAGCCAGTACCGATCACCACGACGTTCTTGGCGAGTTCATCGTCAAGTGCGTTGAAGAAACGGCCTTTGCCAACCTTGTGCAGATTCATCTCGAGCACCACGGGCCAAACGCCGACGAGTTCGGAGGGAACGGACGTCTTCCCGCCGCGCGTCAGCACAGCGCCGCGCAACATCATCTCCGGTGAAATCATGCGCACGAGTGGAGCGCTTTCCTGCAACGCACGAACGTCATTGATCGTGCGGCCGGGCGCTTCATCGGCGCGATGGTCCTGCTCGGGCGGCACGGGTTGTTGTTCGGTGACGACCTTGTCGAGCCCGCCCATGGCGATGAGCGCTTCCTTCATCCCATTCTCCATGCCCTTCGTGATCGCGCTCATGCCGATGAGCGATGACACGCCAAGAATGATGCCGAGCATGGTGAGCGCGGAGCGAAACTTGTGCGCCCAGATTTCTTTGAGACCAACGATGATGGCGTTGCTGAGGTTCATCGCGGGAAAATGACGAATGCCGAATTTCGAATGACGAAGGAAATCCGAAGCTCCAAATTCAAACCATTGCGACGTGGTCGGACCGCGTTCGCATTTTCGGGCTTCGCGCTTCCTTGGTCATTCGTCATTCGGAATTCATCATTCATCTCGTCATGCCGTCAACAGATCGATCTTCCACGCCGGCTCCGTGTTCTGACCGAGGAAGCGCTGAGCCAATTCATCGAAGCGTTCGACTTCATCTGTGACGAAGGGCTGGATCGTTCCAGTCCGGCGCGTGTTGGTGCGAATCAACTTCAGGGCTGCGAGACGTTTCTTCACATCACGCGCGCAACTGTCTGCTGAATCGACCAGCGCCACGCGGTCGCCGAGCACTTTGCGCAGCGCCGGCTTGAGCAACGGATAATGCGTGCAGCCGAGCACGAGGGTGTCGATGCGTTCCTTCAACAGCGGCTTGAGATATTCCTTCAAAACGCGCGCGGTGATGTCGTGGTCAGTCCAGCCTTCCTCGACCAGTGGGACGAGCAGGGGACAGGCACGGGTGAAGACGCTCGCCGTTTCGCAGCGCGCGAGAATCGCTTTGCTATAAGCCTGGCTGCGCACGGTCGC
>DATHEW010000133.1:0-2364 GCA_035318425.1 Candidatus Acidiferrum sp.
CGCGAGCAGTTAAAGGGACAATCTGATCCTTCTGGCGGATTCGCGAGCTTCGTCCCGGAAACCAAAGGCAATCGCGTGATTGTCATCGGCAGCGAAGCGGAAGTGAACCGGGCCGAAAGCATCATTCGGCAGATCGATCCAGCGGTGGCGCGCGGGGACAAGGATGAAACTCGTGTCCTTCGCTTGAGAAACGCGCAGGCGCAGGATCTCGCCACGCTCGTGGAGAAAAGCCTCAATCTTGAGGAGCAGAGAGTGAAGTTGCTGGTGGATCCGCGGAGCAACAGCGTGGTGATCAGCGGTTCAACCGCCGGAGTGGACGCGGCGGCCCAAATGATTGAACAGCTCGACATTCTGCCCAATACGCAGCCCAAAGAGGTTCGAATGATCGAGTTGAAATCGGCTGAGGCACGCACCGTCGTTCCGCTGCTCACGGATTTGTTGAGCGATGTGATGCGGAACGTGCGCGGCTCGAATTATGTTTTGCAAAGCCGGATCGTGGCCGACACCAATGCGAACCGGATTATCGTCACCGGCACGAGCGATGAGTTGCAACAGATCAATGGGCTCGTCCAACGGCTTGATTCTGCTCCGCAGCAAGCAGAAGGAACACGGGTCTTCCAACTGAATTCCGTGACCGCGAGTGAAATGGCCAAAATCGTCTCCGAAGCGATGGTGTCCTACCGGCAGGGATCCCGCCGCTCGCGAGTGACCGTATCGCCCGACGATAAGTCGAACAGCCTGGTGGTGACTGGAGATCGCCACGACTTGCAGGATGTTCAGGTCATCATCGAAAAATTGGACGGGGGCGAAAAGCGCGCGACACGTGAAGTGAAGGTCCTTGAATTGCAAACCGACGAACCTTCCAAGCTCGTGGGCGTGGCGCAGCAGGTCTGGAACGCGCAAGCCCAGGGCCGCCCGGGTGTCAATGACGTCTCACTCACCTTGGAACCCTCCGGCAAACGGGTCATCATTGTCGCTCCCTCGAATCTGCTGCCCCAGGTCGAGCAGATGATTTCGGGTCTCGATCAGAAACCGGATGGCGCCACTCGCTCCTTGCAGGTGGTCGAACTGAAACAACGGGCCGCCAGCACCATCCTCCCGCTTCTTTCGCGGCTTTATGAAGAGCAGGAAAAAGGAAAGAAGCGCCGCGCCGCGACCATCGTGCCGGAGGCTTCCGGCAAACGCTTGATGATCTATGGCTCCGAGGAGCAGGCAAAAGAGATCCGCGAGATCGTCTCCAAAATCGAGAGCGGCGCTCCGGCGGGCGATCGCGAGACGCGGATGTTTGAAGTCGGCCAGCCCGAAGATGTGGCGCGCATTCTGCCGCTCGTCCAACAACTTTACCGGGAGCAGATGAAGGATGACGCGTCTGATCCGGCGGACGCCCAGATTCTCGCGGATGAACGCGCGGGCCGTTTGATCGTGACGGCGCGTCCGCCTCATCTCACCCGCATCGAGCAAATTATCTCGAAACTGGCGGCGGGAAAGCTTGCGCCGAAAGAACGGGAAACCCGGGTTTACAATTTGAATAGCACCACGGCCGACGATCTCGTGACGATGGTGCGCAGCATTTACCAGCAGGAAGTTAAAAAGCATCCGGAGATCGCTTCACCCCAGGCGCTCATCCTGCCCGACCCAATGGCCAACCGCCTGATCGTGGCGGGCGCGGTTGATGAACTGAACATCATCGATGAAGTGATCAAGAAGCTCGATCAAGTCAGCACTCAAGCCGGGAATACTCGCACCTTCGAATTGAAAAACGCGCAAGCCGAACAAGTGGCCGCGCTCCTCTCGAGTACGCTCGTCCGCTGGACTCCCGGAGCCGGGCGGGCGCTGCCGCGGGTGACCGTGGGAATTGATTCCAATAACAACACTCTGATCGTCAGTGGGCAGCCGGGCGACCTGGCGGCAGCCAGCACCATCATTGAAAAGCTGGATAGCAACGCGGAGGGACAGAATAAGCAGCTCCGAATTTTCCCCATTCATGGGAACAACACCGCGGATTTCGCGGTGCGTTTGAAGCAGCTCTACATCGAACAGGTGAAATCAAAACCGGACAACGGTCCCGCCGATGCTTTGATCCTGCCCGATATTCCGACCGATCGCTTGATCATTACCGCCAGCGAAAAGCAGCTCCCTCTGATTCAGAAGTTAGTGGACGAACTGGATCATCTCGCGGCCGATGGGCAGCGCGAAATCCGTCTCTTTACCCTCAAGCACAATACGGCTTCCGCCGCGACAGGGATTATCCGGGAAATTTTCAATAAGAACCTTGGCCATACGGATCTCTCCCAGCGGCTCGTGATCAGCCAGGGGATGGAGCCTAATACGCTTGTGGGAGAGGCGCCCAAGCCGATCCTCGAC
>DATHEW010000134.1:0-4587 GCA_035318425.1 Candidatus Acidiferrum sp.
CCGAAATGAAATTGGACATCAGCTTGTCGGCAAAAGGCTTCATCGCTGGATCAGCGAGGAACTGGCCCATCGCCGACTGATTGAAATTACTGCGCGACACGGACCAGTCGGGAACGGTGAGCAGCGCGATGGTGTCCGCGGGCAAAAGCCTTTCAGCCGGGGGAACGGCCGCGCGAACCGCGAAGGCGATCAATACCGGCGCGAGGAACAGGAAACGTTTCATTCGTTCAATTCTGCGAGCGCGTTACGGCTGACTGTCTGCAGCTGCGTCGGATTTCTTCATCCGGCTGGGCGGATCGAGATAGCGGTAGGCATTGCTGGGATTCTCGTTGTCGTAAGCGAATGCGTCGCGGTACTTGAGGAAGCGCTTCACCGTCTCGATGGGAATGGCGAAGCCGATGCCTTCGCCGAAAGCCACCTTCATGTTCGTCACGCCAAGAACTTCACCGCGCAGGTTGAAGAGAGGCCCGCCGCTGTTGCCGGGATTGATCTGCGCCGTCGTTTGCAAATAAACCTCGCCCTGCATCTGGCGCGTCTTGGTGCTCACGATGCCTTCCGTCACGGTGCGCTCCAACCCGAGCGGACTGCCAATCGCGAACACATGCTCGCCGACGGAGAGGCTGTCCGCATCCCCAAGTGGCACGAACGAAAACTGCGGCGCGTCCTTGTCCTCAATCTTGAGCAGCGACAAATCCTGGAACTTGTTCATCGCGATGATACGCACATTCTTGTACGTGTGGCGCTCAAGCTGGCCGTTCTTCTGGTGATAAACTTCGATGGAAATCTGCGTCTCGCCTTCGATGACGTGGAAGTTGGTAATCAGATAACCGTCTTCATTGATGAAAAATCCCGAGCCCAATCCACCGGGCGTGCGCACTTGAACGACCGCCTCGCCGATCACGTTCACCAGTTCGCGCACCGACCGTTCCGGCGGCGGTGTGACGCTCGGTGTGTAAAGCTCGCCTTCTTCACGTTTGCTCGCCGTCTTGGGTGTCGGTTGTGTGGCAGGCGCCGGTGCGACTTTGCCGTTCGACTTCGATTTAATTTTCGGCGACTCCTCGTCTTTCGTGATCTTCACCACGTAGCTGCGCGGAATCGCGAGCACGGTATAACCGACGTCGATGACGACCTGGTCGCGCTTCTCGGCCAGGATCGTGCCAGTAATGGCGGCGCGATCACGCAGTTGCACCGTCTCGGCCAAAACGCTGGCCGCGCCAAGAATGCTCATCGTGATCGGAAACAGGCGTCTGAACATGGCGTGGACGATACGAGGGGACCACGCTTCTGACAAGCGGTGGGACGAGGGTGAGGGAGATTACGATTACGATTAAGGGGATCAGGATTACGACTCGCGCGGCCGCCGTCTCTTAATCTTCTTCGTAATCCTAATCTTAATCCTCTCCCTGATCTCCTTCTCCGCCAAACGCGCCCCCAGCACCATTTCCTCCGGCGTATTGATATTGAACACCGCACTCGCTCTCACACGCAAAGCGACGGCTTCCAGCTTTCCGGCAAGCCGTTGCAGCGAGAACTCGCCGCGCGCCCGTTGATCCTCGACGAGAGCCAACGTGCTGCGGGGGATGAGAAAAGGAAAACCACTTCGTCCATCGACAATCGCAAAGACCGCTCGTATGCCGCCGTCGCTGGCGCGCAGGATTCGCTGAATCATTTCCACAGGCACGAACGGCATGTCACACGCCAGGAACAACACCGTATCAGCACGAGTCCGGCGGAATGCGGTGATGATTCCACCGAGCGGTCCGCATCGTGGAACGGCATCGCGCCGGATCACCCGGACGGGCAATCGCATCGAAACCGCCGTGGCACGAACACGCGCGAGCATCGTTTGTCCGCCAATGCGCAGGCGCGCCTTGTCCCGGCCCATGCGCGAGCTGAGTCCGCCCGCGAGAACGCAAATCTCGACTCGACGCTTTGGTTGATCACCGACCAGCACGCACGCACTGTCGGGATCACCTCCCAATTAGTCAGGCAAAGAAGCGCCGTGCTACAGGCGCATCAAGCGGATTGCTGCCGTTTCGTGGTTCGATGCGTTTGCCCAGCTTCACGAGGGTTGATGCGCATTGATGCATTCTCCGGCAGAGTGAAAACACTCGAACACATCACCGTCTGAGAAAACATGAACACGCGCCGCGCATTCCTCGGACAACTCAGCGCCATCTCCACTGTGGCCGCGGCATCGCCTCTCGCAGCGGCGGACGCGCAGCCCGCGTTCACCGATGACCGCGCTTACTGGTTGAGCCAACTCATGCGTGTGGCGGAGCCGGTCCTCGCGAACATGGCGGCGAACCGGCTCAAGGAAACAATGCCGGTCGAAGCGCCAGCCGTCCGCAACAACGGACGCCGCGCCGTGACTCATCTTGAAGCGCTTGGCCGCACGTTGACTGGAATCGCACCGTGGCTGGAACTGGTGGGAAAAATCGGCGGTGAACGCGAACACGGCAGACGATTCGCTGAGTTGGCCCGGCGCAGCATCGAGAACGCGACTGACCCGAAAGCAGCGGACGCGATTGACTTCAACGCGAACGCGCAAAATCTCGTGGACGCTGCGTTTCTCGCGCACGCCCTGTTGCGGGCGAGACGCGAACTTTGGGAAAAGCTCGATCCCGCTGTGCGGAAGCGCGTCGTCGCCGCGCTGCAAAGCACGCGCAAGTTCAAACCCGGCGCGAACAATTGGCTGCTCTTCTCCGCCATCATCGAAGTATTTCTCGCGACCGTGGCAGCCGATTGGAACGAAGCGCCAATCCAGCTTGCGCTCGATTCACACGAGAAGTGGTACAAAGGCGATGGGGTGTATGGAGATGGTGCGGAGTTCCACTGGGATTATTACAACAGCTACGTCATCCAACCGATGCTGATCGACGTCGTGGAGAACATCGGCCGCGTGACGCCCAAATGGAACGCGCTCTCGTCGAGAATTCTCGCGCGCGCCAAACGTTACGCCGCGATCCAGGAACGGCTCATCGCGCCGGACGGCACGTTCCCGGTGGTCGGACGATCGATCGTGTATCGTTGCGGCGCGTTTCAATTGCTGGCGCAAATGGCGTTGCGGAACGAATTGCCGGAACGCGTGAGCGCCGCCCAGGTGCGGAGCGCTTTGAGCGCGGTGATCCATCGCACGCTTGGTGCGACGGGAACGTTCGACGCGAACGGTTGGTTGCAAGTGGGACTGGGCGGCCATCAACCAGCGCTCGCCGAAACTTACATCAGTACCGGCAGCCTTTATCTCTGCTCGTCCGTGTTCCTGCCACTTGGATTGCCGGACACCAATCCGTTCTGGTCCGCGCGATCTGCTGATTGGACCGCGAAGAAAGTCTGGGCCGGACAAAACCTTCCGGCTGATCACTCCATGAGTCGCGCGTGAGCGTCCGAAGCCGCTGCAACCTGCTTGCTTCGCGTACTGGATACGTCGCTCCCGGCCATTGTCGCGTTCAATTGTCACCTGTCGTTTACGCAGCCGTCGTCGCAGTGCAACAGCGATCACCGAAGGTTCTCGCATGGCGGGAAAAATTCTCGTGGTCGATGATGAACCGGATGTCGTGGAGTTGATTGCGTTCAGACTGCGTTCACACGGCTACACCGTGGATACCGCGCACAACGGCCTGGATGCATTGTTCAAAGCACGCCGAAAACACCCGGACCTGATCATCCTCGACGTCATGATGGACGGGATTGACGGCTTAAGCGTTTGCGAGATTTTACGCGCGCAACCTTCCACTCGCACGATACCGGTCATCATCCTCACCGCGGCGACCGGTGAGATCGCGCGAGTGAACAGCTTTGCAGCGGGAGCCGCGGATTTTCTAAACAAACCCTTCAGCATGAACGATCTAATGCGCGGTGTGGCGCGGCTCCTGACCACGTCGCCAAAGCAAAAAGAATCGGTTAAGAGCTGAACTGTGAGGTGGGGAAAAACCCTTGCGGCTCAAAGTGAATGCTGCTTCATTACCGCCCCGGTTGCGCATATGGCGGAATTGGCAGACGCGCTACTTTGAGGTGGTAGTGGGGTAACCTGTGCAGGTTCAAGTCCTGCTATGCGCACCAACCGGTTCTTCCAAAAATCTCCCGCGACCGCGGATTCCAGAATTGGCTTCAATGCGCGCGGATGGAAAACGCCGGCGCACCGCTCCCACCAACGCTTGAGCCAGCAAGGCCTGGGCGGAAAGATCACCTTGATCCTGCGACATTGAGGATGTTCGTCGAGCCAGCGCTCCAGTTCGGTTTTGATGTCCAGATTGCGCGAGCCCGCATCCACGAGAATGAAATCAGGCATCGTGAACAGAAGAGGATTCATCCGCCGCAGGCAGCGTGAGAGGTAACCCTTCACTTCCGTCACGTTGCGTGCGAAGTGGTAATCCCGGAGATGTCCGTAAACGGACATCGGCGACGACGCGTGCGGCGCTCGCGGTCGCAGTGCGAGGACGGTGTAGTGTGCAAACATAAATTAACAAAGTGGCAGATGGATGTTTCTTGTCGGTTCCGAGCAATAGACCAGTACGTCCATGAATCGGAGCTTCCAGTCCACGCAGAAGCGCAGGGCTTCCAGAGGCGTGGCAAAGGCACGGTCGC
>DATHEW010000135.1:0-10096 GCA_035318425.1 Candidatus Acidiferrum sp.
CCAGTGATTCGCGAGGCCAATAAGAAAAATATTGAGCAACTCTCGAAGGAACTTGATGAACTGGCAGGCAAGGCTCGGGACCGCAAAGTTTCCGGGGAAGACTTGAAGGGCGGCACCTTCACCATTTCTAATCAGGGTGGAATCGGCGGCGGGCATTTCACCCCGATCGTGAATAAGCCCGAAGTGGCGATCCTTGGCCTCGGCCGCAGCGTGCTGAAGCCGGTCGTGCGCGACGGAAAGATCGAGGCGCGGCTGATGATGCCGATCGCGATCGCTTACGATCATCGCGTGGTCGATGGTGGTGCGGCGGCGCGTTTCACCGTGGATCTCGTGGCTGCGTTCGAGCAGTTCAACGAAGCGGACGTTAAGATTTAATTTCTGAGAACATGGAACCCACTAAAACGGAAGTGATCGTCATCGGCGCGGGCCCCGGCGGCTACGCTGCGGCATTTTACGCGGCGGATCGCGGCAAGAAAGTCATCCTCGTCGAGCAGGACAAAGCGCTCGGCGGCGTGTGCCTGAACCGCGGATGCATTCCCTCCAAGGCGTTGCTGCACGCGACACATCAAATCAGCGCGATGAAGGAATCCGCTCATCGCGGCATTTCGTTCAGCGAGCCCACGATCGATCTCGAGAAGCTGCGCGCGTGGAAAAACTCGGTGATTCAAAAACTCGCGGGTGGCATCGCGGCGCTCGCGCAGCGCCGCGGCGTCCAGGTGATTCAGGGGCGTGCTTATTTCGAAGACTCAAAGACGTTGCGCGTCGAGACGGCGGATGGGCAAAAGTTTTTCAACTACGAGCAGGTGATCATCGCCGTGGGCTCGAAGCCTGCCCTGCCGAAGATTTTTGATCTCGGCAATCCGCGCATCATGACTTCGACCGAGGCGCTGAACATCGACGACATTCCCGAGAATTTCCTCGTCGTGGGCGGCGGCTACATCGGCATGGAACTCGGCACTGTTTACGCCACGCTCGGCAGCAAGGTCACGGTCGTGGAAGCGCTCGACACGATTCTCGCGGGCGGCGATCCCGATCTCGTGCGGCCGGTGATTCGTTACGCGGAGAAAAATTTCCGTGAAGTGAGGCTCAAGACAAAGGTCGTGAAGATGGCGACGGTCGGCAAGCAGATCAAAGTCGTCAGCGAAAAAGACGGCGAGCAGAAGGAAGAGCTTTTCGATCGTGTGCTCGTGTCGATCGGCCGCGGGCCGAATGCGGCCGATCTCGGACTTGAAAATACGAAGGTCGAGCGCGACGAGCGCGGCTTCATCAAGGTGAACGAAAAACAGGAAACGACGGATGCGGGGATTTACGCGATCGGCGATATCGTGGGCGGCATCATGCTGGCGCACAAAGCGTCGAAGGAAGCGCGCATCGCGGTGGAGAATATCCTCGGCGAGACGGCGGCGTTCCACGACATCATCATTCCCGCGGTCGTGTTTACTGATCCTGAAGTGGCGTGGGCTGGTCTCACCGAGAACGATGCGAAGGCGAAGGGAATCGAAGTCGAGATTTCAAAATTCCCGTGGGCTGCGTCAGGTCGCGCGTTGAGCTTCGATCGCACGGATGGATTGACCAAGCTCATCGTCGATCCGCACACCGAACGTTTACTCGGCATCGGCGTCGTGGGTCCGGGTGCTGGCGAATTGATTGCCGAAGGCGTTCTGGCGCTCGAGATGGGCGCGACGGTTGAAGATCTCGCGCTGACGGTGCATCCGCATCCGACCGTTTCGGAAACGATGATGGAAGCAGCCGAAGCCTTCTTCGGCACGGCGACGCACACCTATTCGCGCAAGAAGACGGAAGACTGATTCCCGACGAACTTCGAAACGAAGGCGCAGAGGCTACGGCTTCTGCGCCTTTGTCGTATTGGTGCTGCTCGCGACGATCGCTTCAGGGCGATACAACTCGCGATTGCTCGCCTGAAACTCCGCCTTCAGCTTCACGTGGAACTGGGTGAGATCGATCAGTTCCCAATTCGTGAATCTCCATGCGCCATCGACTTTGCCGACGTGTTCGACACCGATGATGAGGTGATGCGCATCTTCGAGAATCTTGTTCGTGTTGCGCTTGGGCTCGAAATAAAACGTGCGGAACGAACTCGCGCGACTGCCGCGGTCGAACAATTTGGGATCGAGATAAGCCACGCGCCCGCTGGCTTTGTCCGTGAGCTTCAGGTCGGGATAGCCGGAACGCTGATACGTACCTGAAGCGGTGCGCGTGAAGTCGCAGGTGAAGCCTTCGATCCGGTTCAGCTCCGTCTTGATTGCTTCTTCGAACACGCCACTCACTTCGTTGATGCGGCGTTTCTGATGCGCGGCTGAATCTTTCGCGTTGAGCTTCGCCAACACAGCATCCAGGCCGCGGCCGATCTTCTGCGCGAACAGCGCGTCAGCGGCGTTGGTGGTGAGCGGGAGAATCTTTTTGCCAGTGGCGCCATGAACGACATCGGCGAATCGCACGTGGGCGAGATCTTCTTCATCCCGCATCAACGTGCTGACCAGCGGCGTGAGGTCACCCGCGATGGCGCATTGGCAAAAACCAACACTCGCTACCAGCAACAGTGCGCGCGCTCTGAGCCACGGCGAGTAGATCATGGGGCGAAATTACTTTTCCTTGTGCGCGTCGTGACAGGCCTTGCACGACTGCATTGCGGTGCCGAACGCTGTCTTGAACTGCGCGTGGTCCTTGCCATTGATCGCCTTCAGCAGGTCCGCGCTGCCGCCTTGGAGCAGTTTGTTCGCGTCGGACCATTTCGTTTCGGGGCAACGACCGTCCTCCATCAACGCGTAGCTGGTTCGTTCAGCAGCGCGGCGTTCACGGCCAAAGCTTTCCACGCCTTTTCATCCGCGGGTGCGCTCTCGACAGCCTTCTTCAGCGCGTCGGAGTTGGGCTTGATCGCACCTTTCATCAGATGCGACGTGCTGGCGGGGCGGGTCTTGCCTTGTTTGACTTGAGCGGTGGCGACGCCAGCGGCGATGAGCGCGCCGGCCACTGCGAGAACGAGGGTAGTTTTCTTGAGCATAGATGGATTTCTGGTTCGCGCGTGGTGATAGCCAAACGCTGTTCTGCACGCAAGAAATGCGTTGGCCTGCGCCGTGAAGGAGTGCAGCTCTGCCGAAGACCGGCTGGGCGCCGGGGGCTCAAGAAATCACGCGGGCACAAACTTCGTGACGCGTCGCCGCGCCTCGTGGACTTCATGGTCGGTCATGCGCAACGTCGCGGTATCGCCGCGTTCCTCGGCATTGCGATAGCCCTGGTCCGCCGCGAGTGCGAACCACTTGAAGCATTCGATCCGTGACTCACTCGCCTTGACCATATCGGTCTGATGACTGCCGTGATCGCAGCGCTCAGCGAGATTGAATTGCGCGCCCGCATCGCCGCCATTGGCTGCGCGTTCGATCCACATACGCGCGGTGGAATCATCGCGCTCGACGCCTTGCGCCTTCGCGAACATCTGGCCGAGGTTGAACTGCGCCATGCGATGGTTCTGTTCGGCAGCTTTCAAATACCATTGAACCGCGTCCGCGTAATGTTGCGGCGTGCCGCCCGCCATCACATACACCGCCATGCCGAACTGCGCCTCCGGCACCCCCGCTTCAGCATCAGCACGCGTGCAGGAAATGGTATTCGGGATTTCAGGGACGCCAGCCGGGGACAGTTCTTTCGACATTGCGCGCAGGGTCGCTCCTTTGCGCATGAACACAAGGGGCAATCCCGTTTGAGCGCGGAAGAAGGGAGCCACGACTTTGCCATTCGTCCATTACCGCAAAGACCGGGCAAAAGACGTTAATCTTTCGACAAAACGACGATTCACGGTTGGTGAATTGTTTGGGAACGGGAATCTTTCATCCGCAGATTTCACAGATAGCGCGGATGGGAAATCAGAATCTGCGCAATCTGCGGATTACTGACTTGTCTTGACCGGCACTTCGCCAGGCCGCCAAGGCCGGGGCAGAGGATGGTAATTCATTGTTGCTCCCAGGGGTTGATAACTTTGGCAACCAGTGCTTAATGAATCTGTTCGCAGTGCGGGAGGAAGCATGACGACAATTGTTTTGGCGGAGGATCACAAACTCGTGCGCGAAGGATTGTGCTCGTTGCTGAAGCGCGATCCGACGTTGAAAGTCGTCGGCGAGGCGAACGACGGCCTCGATGCCATCAAGTTGGTGGAGACATTGAAGCCGGGATTGCTGCTCCTCGATTTAATGATGCCGCGCATCCATGGCCTGGAAGTTCTTCGGCAGGTGCGCAAACTCCAGACAACCCGAGTGATCGTCGTTTCCATGCACACGGGCGAACCTCACGTTTCCGAAGCGTTCCGCAACGGCGCCAGCGGTTACGTCCTGAAAGATTCGAGCGTCGCGGAACTGCTGCAAGCGATCAAGGCGGCGCTTGCGGGACGATTGTATATCAGTCCCGCGCTCGATCATCTGGTGCTGAGCCGGGTAAATGACAGGAGTTCCTCCGACTCGGACATTTTCGGCGCGCTCTCCGCGCGCGAACGGACGGTCCTCCAATTGACCGCCGAGGGCCAGACCAGTGCGCAGGTGGGCAGGCAGCTTTTTATCAGCAGGCGGACCGTTGAATCGCACCGCGCCAATCTCATGAAAAAATTATCGCTGCGCACACAAACAGATATTGTCCGCTTCGCCATCCGCAAAAAAATCATCAACCCGTAGGCCCGAACGATTCACTTGGTTTTGGGAGGACACGCGTCTTCCGGCAACGCAAACGCATCAAAACGGAATTGGTGGTGGGAAATGGCCACCCTGCGGCCATTCCGTCCGCGTTCAGCGGAGTGGCGCTCGCCTCGATCGTTCCGATGGGCCGCTGAACGCGGCCCGACTCGTCGCAGCGCGACGAGTCCCACCTCGCTGGTGCGTTTGATGCGTTTGCTTGCGTGCTCCTAGCGGCGCCCTCGCCGCTCGGTCCGGTGCGGTTGAGGAGAAACCAAATCGTGCGCTGCGCTTGCAGTTAAATCATTCGCAAAAATCCGTACGCTTACGGATACCCGAACCGTGCTACAGCGTGAACATTCCGCGCCGCGATGCGCGGTTGAGGACGGAAGTATTTCGTTTACGGATGCCGCCAGAATGATGCGTCCATCACAATGCGCCGTGCATCACGATTAAGTCCGCAATGAATATGACTTTGACCCGTCACCGATGCCCTCTGACGAAACCAAACAACTTTGGTGAAACAAACCCGGTGTCCCGCCGGATTTGGAGTGCGGTGACTTGTCACCGCTTTTCCTGCCTGGCGACTTGTCTCGCGGCGAAAAAAGGGCCGATAAACCGGGCACTCCAAATGCCGCTATTTCGCTCGTTTCGAGCCATTCGGGAGATGTGGGTAATGAATTTTTTTTCAACCAGCCGTTATCATCAAAGGTATTCTTGTGCGCAAAGTAGTGATTCAACACAAAAAAGATTTTCAATATCTCCGCGGAGTGAACGACGATTGGACGCGGAATCCCACAAGTGCCCTCTCATTTGCCTCCATCTATCTCGCCGCGGAATTCTGCAGCCGGCATCAGTTGAAAGAGGTGTACATCATCCAGGGAGATTTCAACGAGGCGTCGAACCGTTTTGATGCTTCGTCAAAAAATATTCTCGAAGTCCCGCATGTGCGATCGTGGACACGGGATGCCGGCGGGCCTGGGTAAGTAAGCGGCCTGTCCTTTCGGAAGCTGATTCAACGCGCCGGTCGTCTTTCAGACGCAGCCCTGTTCAGCCGCGGGAGAGAAGATCAAAACACAGGAGACAGTGGTGCCCACGCCGCGTTCTGAACTGATATTGAGCCGCGCGCCTGCCTGACGCGCGCGCCGTCGCATCAAACCAATCCCCGTCGCCGCCTCTCCGCTTTCCGTGAGTTTGAAGGCATGACCGTCATCGCGAATTCTCAGGGTGATTCCGTTGCTCGTGCGGATCAGCGAGAGGACGATGCTCGCCGCACTGGCATGTTTCAACGCATTGGTCACGGCCTCCTCAGCGATGCGAAATAAGGCGAGGGCTGCTTTGGAATCATTCACGAATACTGGCTTCTCGCAGACGTACTCGCATGGCACCTCCGCCGCTGTCGTCTCGGCAAGTTTGTGCAGCGCCTCCATCAAGCCGACACCGCGCAAACTCGCCAGGCGCAAATCTCCGGCCACGGCCCGTGCGTCATCGATCGCTTGATGGACGTGGTTGCCCAGCTCCGTGAGATCCGCCGAATCAATCTGTTCTCCCTCGCTCAGCCGGCGTGACATCACATCGAGTTGAATCGAGACACCCGCCAACGTCTGGCAAAGCTTCTCATGCAGGACGGCGCCGATGCGTTGCTGTTCACGCTCGACCGCCGCGAGCACCACATCATTTGCCGGATCGTTCTCCTTCATTCCGCCGTGCGCGCACTCGCAGCTTCGCTGAGCAATTTATCCAGCTCCGCTGTCTTGAATGGTTTCAACAAGTGATGGCGATAACCGGCGGCGCGGCTGCGCGCGTTATCAGCGTTCATCCCGAACCCGCTCATCGCGATCGCAAAGACGGGCGGCGGCTGCGCCTGTTCCAATAATTCCCAGCCTGTGCCGTCCGGTAATCCGATATCGCTGATCAACACCTCGCAATTCGACGATCGCCACGCCGACCGTGCTTCCGCGAGATCACGCGCGGTGACAACGGTGTGCCCGAGGTCCTCCAGATAAAGTGTCAGCCAGCGCAGCGTGTCCGCGTGGTTCTCGACCAGCAGGATGTTCATCGGCCGCATGGCAGGCAGTGGGTTCATGATTGCTCCTCCAACGGAAGTTTGACGGTGAACGTAGAGCCCTGGCCGGCGCCTTTGCTGGTGGCACTGATGCTTCCGCCCTGTGTCTCGACCGTGGCTTTTGAGATCGCGAGACCCAGGCCAAGTCCTCCGAAACGCCGCGCGATCGTGGTGTCGCCCTGGCGGAATGCCTCAAAGATACTCGGCAACGCGTTGGGATCGATGCCCATGCCCGAATCTGAAATCGTGACGACCACAAAGCCCGGCTCGTTGCTGGAAGCAACGCGAATCTCGCCGCGCGCCGGAGTGAACTTCGACGCGTTCTTTAGCAGATTCCAAAATATCTGCTGGGTTCGCCTCACATCGCAATTCACCATGGTCTGCTTCGCATTCAATTCTAGGGTAAGGTTGTGCTGTTTTTCACGGATGTCTGAGACGGAAATTTCGATCGCCGCCTTCACCGCGTCGTGAAGGTTCATCCGCTCGCGCACGAGTTCAAGCTTGCCGCGGGAAATACGCGTGAGATCGAGCAGGTCATTGATGAAATGCGCTTGCAACTCGAGGTTGCGACTGATCATTTGCAGTCCTTCCACCACGCGCGGAGGCAGGTCTTTTCGTTTCAACAACGTATCGGCCACTCCCAGCGCGGGCGTCAACGGCGTCCGCAGCTCGTGCGAAAGAATGGCCATGAACTGGTCTCTGGTAAGCCCGGCCGCTTCCGCCTCCTCCCGTGCCTGTTGCATCTCACGAAGCGCTTCCGCCAGCTTCTGTTGCGTCAATCGATCCTCCGTCTGGTCGCGAAAAACCTTCACCAATCCCACGGCCTTTCCCTTCTTATCGCGCATGGCCATCATGACGCCGCTGCCCCAAAAACGGCTGCCGTCCTTGCGCATGTGCCAGCGCTCATCGGCCGCCCGGCCTTCTTTCAAAGCCTGTTGGGCCTCTGCTTCAGGTGCTCCCGCCGCACGATCTTCCGGCGTGAAAATGACGTCACACGGTTGCCCGATGATTTCACTTTCTTCGAAGCCCAACAGCCGTTTCGCGCCGGCATTCCAAATCGTCACCCGCCGCTCCAGGTCCGTGGAAAAAATCGCGTATTCCACCGCGTTCTCCAACACCAGTCGCAGCCGCTCTTCGGTTTCCCGTGATGTCGTCTCTGCCTCACGGCGCGCGGTGATGTCCACGAACGTCAGCACGGCGCCGGCGATCCGATCTTCCGGTGTGCGATACGGCAGCAGGCGCGCCAAAAACCATCGCCCCTGGGTGTCGCTTACTTCGCGTTCGACCGGGATCAACGTGTCGATCACGCGAGTCGTGTCGTCCTTCAACTCAGGAAAATTCAGGCGATGCGTCAGGTCGTTCAAAGGCCGGCCGACATCGCCTGCTATGAGATTGAACAACGTGACTGCCGAAGGCGTGAAGCGCGTGATCTTGAGCTGACGATCCAGGAAAATCGTGGCAATGGCGTTCGCCGCCATCAGGTTGTGCAAGTCGCTATTCGCGGTGCCGAGCTCATCCACCTTGTTTTTGAGCTCGAGGTTCACGGTCGTCAGTTCTTCGTTGATCGATTGAAGCTCCTCGCGGTTCGTCTCCATTTCCTCCGTGGCTGAACGCAGCTCTTCGTTCATGGCCTGCAACTCTTCGTTGCTCGCCTTCAACTCTTCGGTCGAAGCGTCGTTCTGTTCCATCGTGTCGCGCAGACGCGACTTCATCTGGTCGATCTCGCGCTCGAGATGACGCACCGCCGGTTCGGTTTGAGGTTCGATGACAGAGGAAGCCGCCTCCGCTGGTTCACGCAAAGAGAACACGACGAGCAAATAGTCGGGCGCGATCTCCTGCGCGGGCGCGACGCGGATGTCCACCGCGCGCGAGACGCCTCCGATGTCAACCGGCACCCGGAAAACTTCCACCGGCGTATTGCTTTCCGCCGCGCGGAACAAGGCAGCGCGCAACTCGACCCGCAGCATGGGATCGACGACGCGCAGCAAGTTCGCCGTGGGTTCGCCGCTGGAGAAGTGCAGGAAACGTCCGGCGTTTTCAGAGACGTGAACAACGTTGTACTCGCGATCCACGATCAGCGACGGCGGCGCGAATCGCTCGATCAATTTGAAATGCAGTTCCTCCCATGAGATGCGGCGCGTCTCGGAAATTTGCACTTCATGCTGCGCCCCCATCGCCGAGCTATCCATGAAGCTTTTCCCCGGGACGACCGGGCCGGCCTTGGCGCGCTCTTGCGCCTGCAACGCGCGCACGAGAGTGCTGTATCCCGCCGGCATCGGCAGACTGGCCCGTTGGCCCGGACGTTGCGTGTAGAGGCGAAACTTTTTGTCCAAAACCGTGAACAGAGAAATCGAGTCATCCACGGATTCCGACGAGCCGAGAAGGAGCATTCCCTCGGGCCGCAGCGCGAAATGAAAAATCTCGAGCGCGCGTGCCTGCGCCTCGCGCGTGAGGTAGATGAGCAAATTCCGGCACGAGATCAGATCCAGCCGCGAGAATGGCGAATCCTTCAACAGATCGTGCGGCGCACGCGGTAGCCCTGGTGTTCCTTGATGAAGAACCGTCGCAGCCGTTCTTCGGAAACGTCCGCGGCGATCGTAAGCGGATACACAGCTTCGCGAGCGGTCGCGATGATCTGTTCATCCAGGTCGGTGGCGAATACCTGAACGCTGGGCGGAGATTCCAATCCGCCGGCGTGCTCAGCCAGAAGCATGGCGATCGAGTAAACTTCCTCGCCGGACGCACACGCGGGAACCCACACCCGCACGGCCTCGCCAGAGCGCTTGCCGGCGAAAACCTGTTCCATGCGCGCCTCGAGTGCCGCGAACACGTCGCGGTCGCGGAAAAAATTCGTGACGCTGATGAGCAAATCCTGGAGCAGTGCTCCTGCTTCGCCCGGATGTGTCCGCATGAAGTCCAGGTACCCGCGCAAATCACTGACGCCGTTCACCTGCATGCGCCGCGAGATGCGCCGCAAAATGGTGGCGCGTTTGTAGTAAGAGAAGTCGCGTCCGGTTCGTGTGCGCAGGAAGACGAGCACATCGCGCAATTCCGTTTCGCCGTTGATCGCGTGTTCGCGCGGAGCTTTCGCCGGTTGCGGTCCTTCTTCGGGCGGCAGTTGCAGCAGCTTTTCACGCTCTCGATATTGGAGCAGTCGCTCCGGCATCTGCGCCACGGGCAGGACCCAATCCACCATGCCCGTGCCGATGGCCGCGCGTGGCATGCTGGAATGTTCCGCTTCATCTGGGTCCTGTGCGATGGTTAAGCCACCCCGTTCTTTGATGCGTTTGATGCCGATGGCGCCATCACCGTCAGCGCCGGACAGAATGATGGCGGCGGAATGCGCGCCGTGGCT
>DATHEW010000136.1:0-2542 GCA_035318425.1 Candidatus Acidiferrum sp.
CAAGGCCAGCGCTCGCAATGTCATGGCGAGGCGGCGCGTCATGGTGTGCTCTCGAGCCGCTTCCAGACTTCCGTCCCGATGACGAGGTTCAACTTGGATTGCAACACTACGTAGTCGTAGCGGGTCTTGAAATGGATCGCGCTCATGATCGCCTCAGTGAGTTGCGCGCGAATGACTTTCTCCGTCTCGACCAATTCGTTCTGGTAGGCGCGCGTGTTGAGATCGCGGTTTTCGCTCGCCGCTTTCATCGCGTCGAGCGTGGCCTGATGGGACTTCTTCGTCGCATCCAGGCCCACGAAGATGTCCTTCACTTGCAAGCCGATGCCGTCCTGGAGAAGAAACTTCTGCTCGCGAATCTTGTCCGCATTGGCGCGCGCTTGTTTGACTTTGTTGCGCGTGAGGAATCCATCAAAGAGCGGGAACTCGACCGCGACGCCCGCGATCCAGCCATTCTTGTTCTCCCTGGAAGACATGCCGGCGTCGTATTCATTCCACCACGTATGCAGTTCACCGGTGAGCGCGACCTTTGGATGATGCCCGCTCCGCGCGGTGCGCTCGCTGCCGTCCATTGCGCGAATGCCCGCTTCCAGCCGCGCCCAATCCGGACTGAAATCATAAGCGGTGCTCACCATCTGGTTGAGATTCGCGGCGTAGGGCGTGAAAGGAATCGCATCGTCCGCCGGCCGAACGCTGTCCCTCCACGTCAGTCCCATCGTGTTCGCAAGCGCGGCCTGCGCCATGATCTCGTTCCGCTCGAGTTGCGCCGTCATCGAGCGCAGCGTCTCGACGGAAACTTTGTTGTCGAGGTAATCGGCCTTGGTGACTTTGCCGCCGCCTTCCTTGTACATCGTTTCCGTGAGCGAGAGCGTGGCTTCCATGCGCGCGAGCGTATCTTTGCCGAGTTGATGAAGCTGCCGCGCGAGGATGCTGCCGTGATACATGCGCCTCACGCTGTCGGCGATTTCGAGATCAGTCCGGCGAAGTTCCTGGTTGGCGGCATCAACGCCCGCGCGAGATTGCTCGCGATAACCTTTCCGCATTCCGCCATCGTACAGGAGCCAGACGGCACTGCCCGAAGCGATGACTGAATCAGGGTCCATCAACTTCACGTCCTGTTTCGGCACGTCGAATGGACCAATGGGCGTCGGGAGAGTGGACGCTGGGAAAATAAAGTTCGGCGCTTCGTCCATGTGTTGATACGCGGCCTTCACGTGGATCTGCGGCCAATAGCCGGACAACGCTTGCCGGTGTTGCGCCTCTGCCGCTGCGACCACGTACCTCGACACGGCGCGCATGCGGTTCTTTTCCATCGCCATCTGCAGGCACTCGTCGAGCGTGAGCACACGATTCGTGTTAGCGCCGCTGGCATCAGGTTCCGCAGCGCGTGACAACGGGAGGATCATCATGAGCGACGCGCCCACGATGACGATGGACCGAAACATGGCTCGCCGGTTTGGCCGCAGGTTCACAACATTCATGTTCTTCGCTCGAAGACAGGGACGCGGGAGCGCGTGAACTGAACGCAGGGTTAAGTCACTCAATGCGCCACGCACCGGCCCCAAACCGGACGAGCATGTCTCCTCATCGGTGGAACGGGAGCGGGCTACAGGATTTTCCGGGAAAAGACAAAATCCGGTAAGCGAACGGCAAGAAAGACTACGTGGAGGCAGGCTGGCGGTCAGGACGGGCGTGACCGAGGCAAGCACTGGGTTCCCGCTTTTGGACTGTGCTGGCGTAGCGCAGCGGCGACAGCGCTTCGGCATGAGTTAGCCCGGAGCGGTGCAGTTCAAACAAAAAACGCCTTCAGCCTCTGAAAGCGGCGTCGCGTCGGACTTGTTGCCGCAGTCCAAATAAAGCACCAGCGCGTTCCAGGTGAAATGCCACGTTAGTAGATTGTCGGGCTGTTCGTGCGCCAGGTGGCCGTGACGGCCCAGAGATTGATCGGCGAGACGGAGCCGCCGTAACGTAAGTAACGCGCGCTGCCGTCGGCGAAGGCGTAGTTCGATCCGCCCGCCCGATCACGCCCGGTATGGCGCGCATGTTCGACTTCTTCGAAGTCATTGCCGCCCGGCGTTTCCAGGAAATCCATGTAGTAATGCGTGGAGGTGGTTTGCTTCTCCCCGAAGAGAACGGTTTCGGTGGGATTGGAGATCGCGCTTTCCGGCAACTCAGTGCCTACCATGCCGTTGAAGTCCCAATTCGTCATGGTCTCCTGATAGTAATCATTGAAGCCATTCATGAGGTAGCTGCGCGGCGCGCGATCATAAACCGAAGGAGCGTTCGTGAGAGTCGCGGTTTTCGCGGGACTCAGCGTGATGGCAGCGACCATCCCTGCGCTGGACCGGTCGCTCGGACAGATTAACAGCTTCTGGTCTCGATAATTTTCCTGCAAAGTGGTGGTCCAGCAATACGGCGCGGCAGAGATGCCACGCGGCGGATGTTTGCCCTCGTGATCATCGATATAGAGAGTCAATGAAAGTCCGAGTTGGCGCAGATTGTTCACGCATGCGATGCGTTTTCCGGATTCCTTGGCCTTGGCGAG
>DATHEW010000137.1:0-2193 GCA_035318425.1 Candidatus Acidiferrum sp.
AACGGCGCGCCGCTCGGAGATTTCGCAATCAACTCGCCGGCAGTCCCGATGAACAACTGCAACTTCATGCTCTTCCACACGTTTGCTCGGCCGCGCATCAGCAGCATCACGCGCAGCAACTTGAACGTGATCGTGCGTTGGCCCGCGCGAGCGGACACGCGGCTTCAGTCGAACACGAACGTCGTGGGCGCGAATTGGCAGGCTGTCGCCGGCACTCTGGGCGCAAGCGTCGTGACGAACGCAGTTACGGCGGAACAACAGTTTTTTCGATTGGAGCGCGATTAAGTTGGTCGCGCAGCAGCGGCGGGCCGCCTTTGAAAACGACTTCACCGACGACCACCACGAAAAAGATCACGCTCACCACCGCGTTCAACTTGAAGAAAGAGGTTTGCACCCAATTCAAGCCGCGTATGCGCGCGATGAGATGTTCCAACGCCAGGCAACCGACGATCAGCAGCCACCCGATAAGGAACGCAACGCGGAATTTGCAGAGAAAAATTCCGAACAGCAGCAGCACGCCGCACATGACCATGTGCGCGAGGAACGAAGCGCGCAGCGCGTTCTGCGGTCCCCACGCGACCACGAGCGAACGCAAGCCGTGCTTGCGATCGAACTCGTAGTCCTGCAGCGCGTAAATGATGTCGAAGCCCGTGAGCCACAACACCACGCCGATCGCCAGCGTGCCGGCCTGGGCCCAATCCAGAGCCGTCATTCCAAATCCCTTTACCGCGATCCACGCACCGATCGGCGCGAGCGAGAGTGCGACGCCGAGAAACACGTGCGTGTAGTCGGTGAAGCGTTTCGTCAACGAATAGAAACACACCACGATCAGCGCCACCGGCGAGAGGTAGAAGCAAAGCGGGTTGATAAAGTAGCTCACGGTGGCCAACCCCACTGCGCTGGCGATCCACAAGGCCACCGCACCGGCAAGAGAGATTTTACCCGCCGGTAAATGTCGCTGCGCGGTCCGTGGATTGAGCGCATCGAACTTCCGATCCACGATGCGATTGAACGCCATCGCACACGTGCGTGCGCAAACCATCGCCGCGAGAATCAGTGCGAACGTCTTCCATCCCGGCCACCCGCGATCACATTCGGGACACGCGGCGCTCGGTTCGCGCGCCGCCACAGCCATCGCGGCCAGCGCGAACGGCAGCGCGAAAATCGTGTGCGAGAGTTTTACGAACTCAGCCCAGTTCCGAAAAGTCTTCAGCATTCACTCCCGCTCCTCTTGCCAGCGCTTGACGAGATTCTGCGGCAGCCCGATTTGATCCATCACGCGCGCGACGACCGTATCGACGACTTGCTCAATGGTTGTCGGGTTCATGTAAAAGTAAGGATTCGCCGGAAGAATGGTCGCTCCGGCGAGGATCAGTAGTTCCATATTCTTCACATGAATCAGGCTCAGCGGCATCTCGCGCGGCACCACGACGAGTTTGCGCTTCTCCTTCAACATCACGTCCGCCGCGCGTGTGAGCACGTCTTCGCTGAAACCGTGAGCGATGCGGCCCATCGTTCCCATCGTGCAAGGAATGATCACCATCGCGTCGAATGGATTGCTGCCACTCACGAACGGCACGTTCATACTCTTGAGTCCGTGAGTGGGAACATTCGCCGGCACGCGCAAGCCCTCCGGTAACTCGTCCTTGATCACCTGGTGCGCATAATTACTGATGATGACATGCACCTCGTGCTGCGCTGTGTTGATGTTATCGAGCAACCGCTGCGCATAGATGACGCCGCTGGCCCCGGTGATCGCGATGACGATTCTCACTGCGCTGAACTGAATCAGCGCCGGATGCGTAGCGCAACTTCGCCTTTGTATTCCGGCGATGTAATCGTGACCTCGCCGGTGGACTTCACGCGCTCGGACTTTGCCTTCTTACCTGTGAGAACGTCGACCCACTCGACACGATAGTCGCCTGCTGGCAGCGACACATTCAGCGAGAGTTGCGCCGCAACGGCGTTCGTGTTGCTGAAGAAATACGCGCCGTATTGCTGCCCGTTTTCGGCGAGCGCATGCAGGTGTGTTTTGGGCGGCACGCCTGACTTCACCCACTTCGTGTCCGGCTTCATGCGAACGAATTCAAAGCTCTCGATGAACTCGCGCATGATCGCGAACTGACGCCGCAGGTCTGGATTTCCGCCGCCCGGCTGTTTCGCCGGATACACGAAGTCACCGCGTTCGTGCCC
>DATHEW010000138.1:0-2242 GCA_035318425.1 Candidatus Acidiferrum sp.
GCGGCGAACAGTTGGTGTGGGATTCGTCGGCATGACTTATTCCGCTCGCAACGCATCCACCGGACTCATTCGCGCAGCGCGATACGCGGGGAGAAATCCAGCCACAATTCCCGTAAGCAACGACATCGCGATCGCGATCGCCGCCACTTGCATGGACATTTCTGCGGGCAAAAACTTCTTGATTCCCAGGCTCGCGCCCCACGCCGCGCCCAGACCAATCAGCCCGCCGAAAAAGCAAATCGTTGCCGCCTCGATCAAAAACTGAATCAGGATCGTCCGGCGCTTCGCACCAATTGCTTTTCGAATTCCAATTTCCTTTGTGCGTTCCGCGACCGAGACGAACATGATGTTCATGATCCCAATACCACCCACGAATAGAGCGAGGCCGGTGATGAAAAGTCCGATGGAGCCGACGATTCTCTGTACTTTGTCGAATTGCTTAATCATCATCTCCTGCTGATTGATCGCGAAGTCATCGTCCGCGCCCGGTTCCACGCGGCGAATCTTGCGCACGATGCCGCGCAGCTCTTCCCTGGCTTCGTCCATTTTCGAACCAGGGCGGACCTTGACCATGAAGAAGATGTAAGGGTCGCGCACGAAGTCGGCCGTGAGCCGAGTGATGGGAATAATCACCTGGTTGTCCATGTTGGCGAAGAGGAACGCGCCGAACTTTTCGATCACTCCTATGACCTCGAAACTTTTGCCGGCAATCTGGATGCGCTCGCCGAGCGCCCGGCCTTGCGGGAAAAGTTTGTCCGCGATCTCCGCTCCGAGAACGCAAACTGGACGCGAGCCCGCGACTTCAGCCTCGGAAAAAAATCGCCCTTCCTTCACGACCAACTGCCGGACCAATGCGCTTTGCTCATTGTTGCCGCAAATCCATACAGCGGAGGAGCTCCGCTCACGATAGCGCACGGGCAACGTGATGGAGTTTTCAGCCGAGACGGCCAACGCGTGCACCGATTCCTTTTGAATGATTTTCCCGTCGGCGATGGAGAAATCGCGGCGATTGCGCATTTTCCACCACGGCCCCGAGTTCTCCCATGGAAACTTCTCGATGTAGAAAACATCCGCGCCGAGCGCCGAGATGCTGCGAATGAATTTTTGGCGCATGCCTTCAATGGCCATCGACATGAGCGAAACGGTGACGATGCCAATGACGATGCCGAGTGTGGTCAGACTTGAACGCAGTTTGTTCGCGATGATTGCGCTGCCCGAAATCTTCAACCCTTCGATCAGCTCACGCGCAAGGTTCATGGGGAGGCTGTGGCAAGCTTCTCAACTCGTTCATCCGAAGCAATCAAGCCATCGCGAATACGAACAATGCGCCGGGCATGGCGCGCCACGTCCTCTTCGTGCGTAACGACGATGATCGTGTTTCCCTTCCGCGACAGCTCTTCGAAAAGCTCCATGATCTCCGCGCCCGTTTTCGAATCGAGGTTACCGGTCGGTTCATCGGCGAGAAGAATGGATGGCTTGTTGACGAGTGCGCGCGCTACGGCGACGCGCTGTCGTTGGCCGCCCGACATTTCATTCGGGCGATGATGCATGCGGTCCGCCAATCCGACGGACGTAAGTGCTTCGCGCGCGCGTTCACGACGTTCATCCACGTCGATGCTCGCGTAGATGAGCGGCAGCTCGACGTTGTGCAGCGCGTGCGAGCGAGGAAGCAGATTGAACGTCTGGAAGACGAAACCAATTTCGCGGTTCCGCACCTCGGCGAGATCATTGTCATCCATCTCGCTCACATCGGTGCCATTGAGTTCGTATCTGCCGGACGTCGGCGAATCGAGGCAGCCAACGATATTCATCAACGTGGATTTGCCTGAGCCAGACGGTCCCATAATCGCGACGTATTCGCCGTGCTCAATATCGAGCGAGACATCGCGCAAGGCGTAGATCGTTTCAGCGCCCATCTGGTAAACGCGCGAGAGGTTTTGCAGCCGAATGAGGCTCATGCGCTGAGCAGGAACAATTCAGTTAAGCGCGAAAGCGCGCAGGGGCGCGGTGTCGTAGGACAGGCTTCCAGCCTGTCTCCACTAACATTCCGAGGAAGAACCATTTGGTGCGGCCATACCAACAAGATCCAAGGTCCATTCTCATTCGGCTTTTCAGATGGTTTAGACAGGCTGGAAGCCTGTCCTACTGAGTCGTTTCGGCTAAGGATTTCCGGGCCACGCTTCACTTGTTCTCGTCCTTGTCCGTTTTTTCTTCGGGAGGTCCAACCTTCACGTGCTTGCCG
>DATHEW010000139.1:0-12217 GCA_035318425.1 Candidatus Acidiferrum sp.
GGGAAAATCAACGAGCCGAATGGAACTTACGTGGAGTTCGAACCCGATCCCGAGATTTTCAAAGAGACGGAATTCAAACCGGAGTTCATCGCGCGACGTCTGCGCCACTACAGTTATCTGAACACGGGGCTAAAGCTCATCTACAACGGCGAAACGTTCGTCTCCCGCCGCGGGCTGATGGATCTTGTAATGGAAGATTTGCAAGCGGACGGTTCGGAGCCGATTTATCCGCCGCTGCATTACAC
This sequence comes from Candidatus Acidiferrum sp., assembly GCA_035318425.1. Lineage (GTDB taxonomy): Bacteria > Verrucomicrobiota > Verrucomicrobiia > Limisphaerales > SIBH01 > JANNGC01. Next base: position 246 of record DATHEW010000139.1, read on the forward strand.
GAGCAAGACGCTCGAGTTCTGTTTCACGCACAGCAATTCACGCTACGGCGAGACGTTTTATTCGTTCGTCAACGGCCAGTACACCAGCGACGGCGGCACGCACCTGAGCGCGTTCCGCGAGGGATTGCTCAAGGCGGTGAACGAATACGCCAAGGGCAAGTTCGAGGGCGACGATGTGCGCGAGTGCATGGTCGGCGCGGTGGCGATTCGTTTGAAGGACCCGATGTTCGAATCGCAAACGAAGAACAAGCTCGGCAACACGGAGATTCGCACCGAGCTCGTGAACACCGTACGCGAGGAGTTGCTGCACTTTTTCAATCGCAACAAGGACATCGCGACGAAAATCGTCGAGAAGGTCACCGACACGCAGCAGTTGCGGAAGGAATTGCAGGAGGTGAAGAAGCTCGCGCGCGAACGCGCCAAGGCGATCACGATTCGCATCCCGCAGTTGAAGGACTGTAAGAATCACTTCGACAAGGCGAAGGGCAAAGGCAAAGGCACGATGGTCTTCCTGTGCGAAGGCCAGTCCGCGAGCGGTTCCATCACGAGTTGCCGCGACGTGAACAACCAGGCCGTGTTCACGCTCAAGGGCAAACCGCTCAACGTGTGGGACCTCAAGCGCGACATCGTTTACAAGAACGATGAGATGTACAATCTCATGCGCGCGCTCGACATCGAAGACAACATCGAGCGCCTGCGTTACGACAAGGTGATTCTCGCTACCGACGCCGACGTGGACGGGCTGCACATTCGCAATCTGCTCATCACCTATTTCTTCAAGTTCTTCGAGTCGCTCGTGCACGACGGCCATCTCTACGTGCTGGAGACGCCGCTCTTCCGCGTGCGCAACAAGCAGGAGACGATTTACTGCTACAGCGAAGCCGAGCGCGACGCCGCGTCCGCGAAGCTCGGCGGCAAGCCGGAGATCACGCGCTTTAAAGGACTGGGTGAAATCTCCCCGAACGAGTTCAAGCAATTCATCGGCAAGGAAATGCGCGTTAGCCAGGTGGAATACGCGCCGAAGGCGGACAGCCAGCAAATCCTGACCTTCTACATGGGCAAGAACACGCCCGAGCGGAAGGATTACATCATGGAGAACCTGGTGGTGACGGTGGAGGAGTGAGTCCTTGCGGACGGCCACCATGCGCACGGCGGCCGGAGGGACGAGCTACGCGAGTCCCAATCTGTTGAATTGTCAGCGCAACAAATTCCCGGCACATTCCTGCCATGCTCGATTGGAATAACTGCCCGGCTGTTGAGCGCAACTCAGACCGCGTAAGCGGCGCCTGGGTGTTCAAGGGCACGCGCATTCCGGTTCGTGCGCTGTTCGAGAATCTGGAAACCGGTGCAACACTGGATGATTTTCTGAAATGGTTTCCTGGTGTCACACGCGAGCAAGTCGCGGCTGTTCTCGCGCACGCCGAACAAAGTCTCGCCATCGCTGATTAGTCGAGCGACGCATGCGTATTCTCTTCGATCAAGGCACGCCGGTTCCGCTCCGCAATCATCTTCCGAATCACGCAATCGCAACTGCCTACGAGCGAGCGTGGGCCAAGTTGAGCAACGGCGACCTGCTCGCGGCTGCCGAGAATGACGGTTTCGAGTTGTTCATCACGACCGACCAAAACCTCCGGTATCAGCAGAACTTCACCGGGCGGAAAATTGCGATTCTCGTTCTGCCGACCACCCGTTGGCTGGAGATACAGCAGCACGGCAGCGACGGCGCCGCTGCCGTTGCCACAATGAATCCGGGCGAGTTTCGAGAATTCAAATGGTGAGCCAGGTGGAATACGCGCCCAAGGTGGACAGCCAGCAGATTCTCTCCTTCTACATGGGCGAGAACACGCCCGAGCGGAAGGATTACATCATGGAGAACCTCGTGGTGCTGGTGAAGGAGTAGCGCTTGCCCACGGCCGCTGAAGGGTGGCCATTGAGAGAACGACACTGACTCTTTTGCTACGGACGCGGTGCCCCTGTCTTTCGGGAAGATGGGCTTTTGAGCAGCTCGATAATTTCGGTCAGGCCATTTTTCTCTGCGTAGGTCAAAGGCGAATAAACCGTCCCGTCCTTCGTTTTGTAACATTGCAGATGCGGGTCTGCTCCTTTGCGCAACAAATACGCCACCGACTTCAGTTTCTGCTGATCGACGGCAATCAATAATGGCGTGACGCCCTGGCGGCTGCGGCCATCGTTCTCGGCTCCTTTGTTGAGAAGGAATTCCAAGAGGCCAGGATCGTCCTTGCTAACTGCCCAGCCGAGCACAGTGGTGCCGCCCACCGTGGTACTTTTCGCGTTCACGTTTGCACCGGCCCCGATCAGCGCCTCCGCCATGGCAATCTGGCCGAGGTCCTGCGCCTTCGAGCGACCACTGTTATTTCGGACAGCGTGCATCAATGGTGTCATACCGTGCTCATTGGTGGATTCGATGCGTGCACCGTTCGCGATGGCAAGGAGCACAGCTTCTTGATCAAACAGATCCATGGCGAGCCATAGATACTTGTCGTGCGCCGCGGCAATGGCCTCGCGGGCGTGCGCTTTCAGTTCCGCGTCGCCGTTCGCGACGACCGCCCACAAGTAGTTGGTTGCGTGCTTGAGACTTCCGGTCACGCGACTGGTTCGATTCGGCACCACTTCGGCAATCCATTTCACGGCCAGGTCGTATTGCTGTTTCCAATCGTCGGCGATGATTACCGTGGTTGGCGGATTCTCTGGTCGTGCGCGTCTCGGGCCGCGAACGGGTTGGATACTTCCGCGGTTCGTCAATGCTTTTTGGGCCAGTGGTGCCAGATCCTGGCGTGAGCTTGCTGCGACCTCGGCCAAATAGGCTGCGCCACGCTTCTGGTTGCGTTCCGAACTATAACTCAACAGCGAAGTCCCAAGTTTGAACTTTGCATCCAGATCAGTGCGATTAGTGAGCAGGCTTACCTGTAAATCCACATCCGGAGTTCGGTAACTCATCGCTGTTCCAGGCTCATCGCCTAATTCGAGCAATTCCGCCATCGCTAAGGCGCTTAGTGTACGACGGGTGTATTTCGGGTCGTTTTTCGCCACGATTTCCAAAAGCAACGCTTTGCCCCGTTCTGTTGTGGTCGGATCTAGGGCGAGCGCAGAACCGAGCATGCTCTTCGCTTCCAGATCGTTGGGATTGAGAGCCACCGCAGCCTCGTAGCGTTGCAATGCCAGGTTTCGATTGTCACGACGTGCGTCACGCACATCACCGCGCGTGGAGTTGAGATAGTTGGGATCAGCCAACGGATTCCGCGCCGTCGCAAGTTCGTACCCTCGCGCTGCTTGAACTTTCCCCTCATCAACACTCATCGCTTTTCCACTGGCAGCCAGCATGGCCCGAGGGAGTGCAGTCTTGATGGCCTCTTCCATCACAGCTCCGGGCGCATTGGTAAGGCGCAGTACGGTTTCAAGGCTGCCAACTTTCTGTATCCGCAATGTCAGACTCAAATTCGTTGCTGAGACGCCCAGCCATTGCGAGCCGCCGTCAATAAGCCAGAACGCCGGCTGCATTCTCACTCGGTTCGTTTGCGCTGCTGTCACGCCTTGCGCCGAGAGGTCCAGTTCCTGGGTAATCATCCCGATCGCTTCGCGTTCCACGGTGCCAAATCCTTGATCGCGCAAGCGCTTCTCGAGCAGCATCTGTAGCTGACGTGACCAATCCGGCCGGCCCGCCGTCATGCTGTAATCGCGAAACGGTCCCAACGCGACAAACTGGCGCGGTGCTGCATTACTGCGGCCCACCTTCGAGACAAAACCACTTACCTCGATGAGTGACGGCGTTATGTCTTTCGACAAAAGCGTTGCCTGGAGATCCAGCACGACGCCGCTGCGCATATCGATGACCTTCGTCCAAAGCTGCGTGCTCGTTGCGGAGGGGACGATGACGCCGCTGACCAGCCAGTCTGCTGAAAGCAATTTGCCGAGCTTTAGGACTGTATCTGTCGAGGTCAGTCCTTCCGCGCTCAGTTGAAGCTCCTTTACCACCGCGCTGACTTGCGCGCGCTCAACCACCTGAAAGCGGATGTTACCCGCCAGTTCCGCCGTGAGCAGATCGGGCATCACGTTAGCCATCGATTGAAGCGTCGCGTCTTGAACGGGAGCAAAGAACGGCCCCACAGCGACACGGATCGGTCCGTCCGCCGCCAGGAGAGAGAAGGATGCCGCGCCTAACAGCCCGGCAATGGTTCGTATGAAGAACATTAGATTAACGCGCGACGGCGACCTTGGCGTGGCCAACCAATTTCAGGGCAATGCGGCTCGCGAGTTCCGCCGCCGCTTGCTGCAAGGCCGTCTTGGCCGCGGTTTGTTCGGTTGTGTCCAAAGCCACGCTTGTCTCTCGATCGACAGTGAGGATTTTTCCATCGGCCTTTGTGTGCGCCTTTAATTCCACGCGCGCTTTGCAGGAGATGAGATTGCCTCGACGTAACGCAAACGCACTGAATGCTTCGCCAGTAATCTCCACGTCAGCCTTCTGCGCCGACTTGTCATCTACAATTTCAAATCCAGCCTGTTGTAGAATGAGCGACAGCTCCGTTTCGGCTGCCGGATCAACCACCGGCGCTCCGAAATGTTTTTCTGGCAGCTTGATGGAAACAGCCGGCCGTTTCATTTCCTTGAGGCCGGCCTTGATTGTGGCCACGCGATCTTCGCGCGAGAGCACTTTGGCCACCAAAGTATCCGCCCTCTTTTCGACCGTGTTCGAAATCTTGTCCGCCAGTTGCGTCGCCAACTCATCGATCGCGCCGGACGCAGGCGCTTTGACCGTCTCCCCGTAGACACGGCTGGTTTCAGTGCCGATGACTTTCGCAACGATCAACACATCTTTGTCGATCTTCATCAGTTTGCCGGTGATAAGTACCTTGGCGCCGGTGAGATGACCGATCTTCGCTGCGGTCTCCGTCGAAACGGTGCCGGAAAGGCCGAGTTCCTGTTCGCCCAACGCTTTGTCCAACTCTGTTCGCTCCACAAGAATCAGTTTTTCGTTTGTCGAGAGAAGGGCGTTGAGGAGTGCCGAGATTTTCGGTCCCAGATCTTTGATCGAATCTTCCTTTGATTCGAAGTCGAACACCGCAACGCTCAAGGGCGGCGGCTCGGCCGCGTTCAGAAGGCTGACGCCATTGATCAAGAGAGCGGCGATGGCCGCGAGGAACGTTTTCTTCATAAATCTTCTATTCAGGGATCGGGATCCTTCGGTAGCTCGAGTTTGCGTGCGCCGGTCGCGAGTTCTGCCAGGTGGATCAACGCGAGTTGTGGCGCGGGCGCGTTTGCCAGATCACTGACGATCGTCCCGCGCGCGACAACAATGCGTCCTTCACCAGCGTCGATCACGCGCACGGCAGGAAATCCTTCAATCTCCCGGACCGCCGGCTCTTGAATCCAAACAACGGCGCCGCCTTTCTCAGCTTTTCTCTTCACCGCAACAGAAAGGCCAGGCGTTCGTTCATTGCCTGTAGCAACGCAAATGAGAAGCGTTCCCTCATAAGATGACATTTCATCCACGTTGCTGAGTGGCTGAACGAGATCAGAACTGAAGGTGCTTTTCACGGAGCCGCCCGGATCGAATAGCCCGACAGGGTGGCCACCATTTAATTTCGGCAGCTGCTCCAACAGGTTCGTCGGAAACGCACGGATGATCGTAGCGCCCAGCTTCTCCTCCGCGTCACGCCATTGCAGGACGAATGTAGTTTCGCTGCGCACCGGCGGCAGCAGGACGTCCATTGGTTCGACGACAGCCTGGTTCGGGGAAATTGTGAGGGTGCGCGAGGGCTTGCTCTCGCCCAACGGGACAAGTATGGACGAACTCGCCTGATATAGACGCGACACCAGATTCAGAGTCACAGGATTGCTGCTCGAGTTGCGGAAAATAGTTTCAATACGACGCAAGTCAGCGGCGAAGACTAATTGCGGGAGCCTCTCAACCCGAACAGACCGCGGCTCAGCGCCGCGAACGCCATCGCAGATCAGAAGGGCGAACAAGAAACTCCAGTGTCCCAACCTGGAAGCGGACCAACCGCACACCGGATTCTTACTACTCGCCACGTATGTGCATCGGCACGACGACGACTTTGTTAAAGGATGCCCGCCTCAATCTGGTGTTGGGCGAAATCTCCCCGAACGAGTTCAAGCAATTCATCGGCAAGGAAATGCGCGTGAGCCAGGTGGAATACGCGCCGAAGGCGGACAGCCAGCAAATCCTGACCTTCTACATGGGCAAGAACACGCCCGAGCGGAAGGATTACATCATGGAGAATCTCGTGGTGACGGTGGAGGAGTGAGGCAAAATCAATATGTTTTCCGTGTCGCATCGCTACGGGGCGTAGCGGTTGCTCGGCAGACAGCCGCCATTCGTCCGCTATGGAAGCGGGTGACGACCGCCTGAACGGGAGCACCCGCCCGGCCGGGACTGTGGAGCGAGGCGGCCTGCGCGATCATTCCCTGAACGGGTTTCAACGCAGGTGGTTCCGCAACGGGGAAACACGGAACACCGGACGGGCGTCCTTGGGACGCCCGTCCTTTTTTTCAAGGGCTACTTCGTCAGCACCTTTTCCAGTAACTGGTTCAGGCGCTTGAGCATGGCGCGCGGGTCTTCGAGCAGGCCGGCCGCAACGCGGGCATTGTCGAGCAGTTGTTCGGAGACCTGCCCGGCGAGCGCGGCATCTTTCTGCCGCATCTCGTCCAGGCGCGTGATGATCGGGTGCGCGGGATTGATCTCGAAATCATACTTCGCGGCGGGCGTTTCCTCGTCAGGCTTCATGGCCTTCATCATGCGGCGCATGCTGGAGGTCATGAACTTGTCGGCATCCACGACCGCGGCGGGACTGTCCACGAGCCGTTGCGAGGTGCGGACTTCGTTCACGCGATCGCCGAGGGTTTCCTTGAGCCAGGTCGAGAGCGTCTTCGCCGCGTCTTCGCTCAGCGCGCCGCTTTGTTTCTCGGCGAGGTTCACGTCGGCCTTTTCTGCGCCCTTGAGCGGCTTGCCTTCAAACTCGCGCAGGTGCTCCATAACGAACTCGTCCCACGCGTCGTAGAGGAACAGCACCTCGAACTTGCGCTCGCGGAAGACCTCGAAATACGGACTGGCCTCCGCCGCCGCACGGTTCGGCGCCATGACGAAGTAAATCTCCTTCTGGTCGCCGGACATGCGCTTCACGTATTCGGCGAGCGACGTGAGTTTGCCCGCTTCTGTCGTGGAGGATTCGTAGCGCAGCAGTTTGCCGAGTGCTTCCTTGTGCGTGAAGTCGGTCACCACGCCTTCCTTCAGGAAGCGCTGATACTCGGCGTAGAACTTCTCGTAGAGCGCGGCGTCTTTCTCCGCCGTGTCGTCGAGGAACTTGAGGAACCGGCTGGTCAAAACCTTGTTCAACTTCTGAATGAGCGCGGTGTCCTGCATCGTCTCGCGCGAGATGTTCAACGGCAAATCTTCGCTGTCCACCACGCCCTTGAGGAAACGCAGCCATTCCGGGAACAGCCCCTTCGCGTGCGACTGAATCAGGATTTTGCGGCAGTAGAGATTCACCTCCGACTCGCCGCGTCCCATGCCCATCGTCTCGAAGTTTTTCGCCGGGACGAAGAGGAGCGATTGCAAGGCCAGCGGCGCGTCCGCATTGAAGTGCAAGCGCAGCAACGGGGCCTCATGGTCGTGCCCGATGAACTGGTAGAACTCGTTGTATTCCGTGTCCTTGATCTCGCTTTTGCTGCGCGCCCAGAGCGCCTGCACGGTGTTCACGCGCTGGCCGTTCAGCTCAATGGGGAACGGGACGAAACTGGAGTAACGCTTGATGATGCGCTCGATGGTGTGGGTTTCAGCAAACTCCTTCGCGTCGTCCTTCAGTTCGAGAACGATCTTCGTTCCGCGCGACAAGTCGGCGGCGGGCGTGATCTCATAACCACCCGTGCCTTCGCTGATCCATTGCCAGCCCTGTTCCTCCGGCTGCAGCGAGCGACTGAAGACGGTGACGCGCTTCGCCACCATGAACGCCGAGTAAAAGCCCACGCCGAATTGCCCGATGAGTTTCGCATCCGGCTTCTTGTCCTCCGCGAGTTGTTTCAGGAACGCCTTCGTTCCTGAGTGCGCAATGGTGCCAAGATTCTCCACCAGCTCCCCATGCGTCATGCCGAGGCCTGTGTCGGTGAAGGTGAGGGTGCCCGCCTTGTCATCGGTGGTGATGGTAATCGACGGTGCGACTTCCGGCTGATGAATCGCCGTGCCCGAGGTCTGCACAAAGCGCAACTTCTCGCACGCGTCGGCCGCGTTGGAAATCAGCTCGCGCACGAAGATCTCTTTGTCCGTGTACAGCGAATGGATGACGATGTTCAGCAACTGCTGAATCTCCGCCTGAAAATGATGTTTCTCCGGTGTGCTCATAAGCAGCACTTCGTGTAAGGCGAGGGAGGCCATCTCGTCAACGAACGCTTGTCGCCAGGGCGAATACGCGTCCAAGGAGACAGCCAGCAGATTCTTTCCTTCAACATGGGCAAGAAACGCCCGAGCGGAAGGATTAGATCATGGGGAATTTAATGGTGACGGTGCAGGAATGAGATTCGACAGCCGGGCCGAGAGTTTGAGATAAAAGCGACATGCCAACCGGCCAACCATGCCTCGAAATCTTCGCTCATTGCGTCGAAGCCATTCGCGCGAACAAGTTAATTCGTCGCGAGAGCCGTCAGGACAAAGAATTCCACTTCCAGAACTGGTTCAAAGCTCGACTCGGAAACACGCGTCTGCATTTGAGGCCGGCGGGCGAAACACATATCCAGATTTCCGGTTGGTTGCTTCGACCGACGGTTTTGAAGTGAAGGGATTGGCTTATCCAGGGCGTGAGGCCAACTACGACTGCAACAGCCAAGTCCCGTCCGGCAGCCACAATGGACGGGCCATCTTCTACATCTTCGGTCGCTATCCCGCTGAGCCTGACGGCGACTCGTATCCAGTTCTGGACCTCGTCGTGTGCGACGGCAATTTCCTCAACGCCGACCACGACTATATTCACAAGAACAAAAGCGTGAAGGGTTTTGGTAGCTACGGCGACATCATGATTCGCGACCGCAAGATGTATGTCGCTCCTACACCGTTCGGTCTGACGACCGGCACGGCACACAATCAAACGCTAATTCTGCCTGCGGACTTCCATGTGGATTCCCGTTTCGACGCAGTCGGGAAGCTTGTGCGGCGAGAAGCGCAGAAGCTGATTGTCGGATACACGTTTGATTTGCGGACGAACACCTTGAAGCCCGAGTCGGTGGATAATCCGGCAGCGGGAACGGAGCACAACTTCGTTGCGTATCGTCTTGAAGGCTCGGCGACTGACCCAGTGGCGATGCGCCCGCCGCGCGAGGTCATTGCGGAAGTCGCCAAAGCTGCGGAAGAAGATGAATAATCACCTTCAATCCAACGGACATTTGCACCGACGCCGGCTAATTGAGTCGGACTCATTCCCCTTTGAATTCATCTCGCAACTCGCGGAGATGGAGAGTTGGCGCAAGGAAATCCATCGGCCCATTTACCACATTCACAAATGGTCGGCGAAGCGTCTCGGATCTGTCTTTCGAGGCATCTTGCTCGGTTCAGCGTTGCCAGACTCCGAAAACCTCGTCGAAGCATTTTACCGGCAGCATGATTTCAGTCGTTTGACGGTTTTCGATCCATTCATGGGGAGCGGGACTACTATTGGTGAAGCGCACAAACTTGGCTTCACCGCGCTGGGGCGCGACATTAATCCCGTCGCGTGCGAATCCGTTCGGGTGTCGCTAGGCCCTCTCGACCGGGATACGCTGATGAAAGCCTTTGCCCAGCTTTCGGCCGGCGTTGGCGAACGCATCCGGGTGCTTTACCAGACTGCGGACGTCAAGGGACACGTGTGCGACGCATTGTATTTTTTTTGGGTCAAGACGCTTCCTTGTCCTTCTTGCTCTACAAACGTGGATTTGTTTCCGACTTATATTTTCGTTCGTAACGCCTATCCCGACCGCAAGCCGGAAGTCCGCGTTTTCTGCCCGCAATGCGCCGGATTGTTCGTCGCGGATGTAAATGACAAGCAAAGCCGATGTCCTCACTGCCAACACAGTTTTGATTTGCACGCAGGTCCGGCAAGCGGCGCGTCTGCGACGTGCCAGAAGTGCCGCCATGCCTTTCCGATTGCCAAGACCGCGAAAGCTATCGGTCATCCGCCAAAGCACCGAATGTTCGCCAAGCTTGTCCTGAACAGTTCCGGCGAAAAACTTTACCTGCCCGTCACTCGCAAAGATGAACTAGCCTATCAGCGATGTTCAGAGGTGTTGCGTCAGAGCAAACTGCCTCTTCCGACCTTGGAATTGAAGGACGGATACAACACACGACAGGTGTTGAACTACGCTTACCGGTCGTGGCGTGAGTTTTTCAATGACCGCCAACTGCTCGCACTCGGCTGGCTGCACGCCGCTATTCTCGAACTGCCCGACGATGCAGCGCGAGCCGCCTTGAGAACTGTTTTTTCTGGCGTCCTAGAGTTCAACAACATGTTCGCATCTTACAAAGGCGAGGGAACGGGAGCAATTCGGCACATGTTCGCGCACCATATCTTGAAGCCCGAACGAGTCCCGATTGAAGGAAACGTCTGGGGCACATCGAAAAGCTCAGGTTCGTTTTCCACTTTGTTCAAGTCACGACTGATGCGTGCCATTGAATATCAAGCGGCTCCGTTTGAGTTGGAGATTGAACGAACGAATGGCAACAACAAGGGCAGGCGGGTATTCGGTGGGAGTGCCCCATTCAGCGGGCGCGTTGAAACGAAGTGGCCGCCATCGCCTAAGTCAGCATCCCGTTCGATCTTTCTTTCATGCGGCAGTTCGGCTTTTACGGGCTTGTCCGACGGAAGCGTGGACTTGGTCGTGACCGACCCGCCCTTCTTCGACAACGTGCATTACTCCGAACTGGCCGACTTTTTCTTTGCCTGGCAACAACTCGGCCCGTCGCCGTTTGTTGGCAAGCGAAGCACGACGCGCCACATTGAAGAAGTGCAGGACACCAGCGCACAGCAATTCGCTGCGAAGCTGCGCGCTGTTTTTGCTGAATCCTGCCGCGTACTGCGGGCGGATGGTTTGCTCGTCTTCACCTACCACCATTCTCGAATGGACGGGTGGATATCATTAGCCGACGCCGTAGTCGGCGCTGGCTTCTCGCTCGTCAATTGCCATCCCGTCAAATCGGAGATGTCTGTTGCGGCGCCCAAGTCTCAAGCCAAAGAACCAATCCAACTCGACGTTGTTTTAGTCTGCCGGAAGCAAACAGCCGATATCCGAAAAAGGACTGATGCCAAAATTGCATTTCAGCGAGCCGTCGAGTCCGCGACATCAAAGGCGAACCGATTGAAGGAAGGCGGCCTGACGCTTTCAGCCAATGACCGGCGTGTCATTCTCATCAGCCAATTCCTTGTCGAGACCTGTGCTGGTCGCTCTGTCGAACAGTTGTCCAATGAGTTGTCGGGGAGTATGACGGATCTGGATTTGACTGCGATGCGCTTGCTTGACCCGCAAGGAGTCCAATCCCCAATGCAAGTCAGGCCAGAGGAAGAGCAGCTTGCTCTGCTGGAACAAGCAAAAGCCAAATTGCCTGCCAAAGGCGCGGAGCGAGATGCAGTAGCCGTCAGTTACCGGCGGAGGAAACGACAACTTCGCAAGCGGGCAGTCTTGTGAACTGTGGTCGACAACCATAGGGTGCTCGCAGACGTCTACAAATCTTCACGCTTTAGGGCAAGCCGCACAACGTTTGGGAGCTCAAGCGCGACGTCGTTTACAAGAACGACGAGATGTACAATCTCATGCGTGATCTAGACTTCGAGCGCCTGCGTTACGACTAGGTGATCCTCGTCGGCGATGTCGAGATGGCGATTGCCTACACCGCCATGCGCGAGACGGAGTTGCTCCAGTCGCCGTAGCTGGCGAGGCCGCCGACGGCGCGGGCCTCGATCGTGTAGACGACGCCGGGC
>DATHEW010000140.1:0-5889 GCA_035318425.1 Candidatus Acidiferrum sp.
GCTCACCTGCTTTGCACATCGTAACTCGTGATCGAAGCCAATTCGGAACGTGGAAGAAGCGGATGGACGACATTCGCGGCGGCGCGATGTATCACTTCAGCGCGTGGTATCGCGCGGAAGGCGTGGCCGATGAGCGGCGCTCGGTTATCTCACGCCTTCAATGGCTCGATGCCAAAGGCAAGCACGTGCGTCCACCGGACTTCGTTCTAGACGTGACGCAGGACGGAAAATGGAAGCGAGTGGAACTCGTCACGCCGGTGCCGACGAATGCGACTGCGGTCGAGATTCAACTCGGGCTCGGGTTCGTGGATCGCGGCAGCGTGTGGTGGAGCGACATTGATCTCGCGCCGGAAGCAACGCCGCGTGATCGCGTGGTGCGCGCCATGACGATCGCGCACCGACCGCGCGGGATGAAGTCGGCGAGCGAGGCGCTGGAACAATTTTGCGCACTCGCGCAGAAGCACGCGGATCAAAAGCCTGACATCATTTGCCTGCCCGAAGGCGCGACGGTCATCGGCACGGGCAAGACTTACGCGGAGGTATCCGAAAGTGTTCCCGGCCCGAGCACGAAGCGTCTCGGCGAAGTCGCGAAGGAACTCGGCAGCTACATCGTGGCGGGAGTTTACGAACGCAGCGGCAAGATTGTTTACAACACGTCCGTGCTGGTAGATCGCGATGGCAAGTTGGTCGGCAAGTATCGCAAGACGCATCTGCCACGTGAGGAATGGGAATCTGGCATCACGCCGGGCGATGAGTATCCCGTGTTCGACACTGACTTCGGCAAAGTGGGCATGATGATCTGCTGGGATTTGCAGTTCCCCGAACCGGCGCGAGCCATGGCCGCTCAAGGTGCTGAAGTAATCCTGCTGCCGATCTGGGGCGGCAGCGACGTGCTGGCGCAGGCGCGCGCGATCGAGAACCACGTCTTCCTCATCAGCTCCAGCTACGACATGCGCACGTTCATCGTGGATCCCGCGGGAAAGATTCTAGCCGAAGCGACGAAGGAGACGCCGGTTGTCACCGCTGAAATGTTTCTCGATCGAAAGATTTTCCAGCCGTGGCTCGGTGACATGAAGAATCGCACGTGGAAAGAACGGCGCATTGATTTGCCGGTGAAATGACGAGCAGGACAACCAAAGCGTGAGATTCGTGAAGCCGATTCGCCAGACAACAAATCTTCTCTTGAGCTAAATTTTTTTCCGCCGATCGGAGTCTGAAAGCGCGATGCGTTTTGGGATATGGGCGGGCATTGTTCTCGCGGCGGTAAGCGGACGGACGGCTGAGCTGAAGGCGGGCGAACTCGCGCGCGACCAGTTTGCCGCACCATTTGTTCGCACGGTAATGCCGGACGCGCCGCGCAGCATCGCCATTCCGCTCAGCTCGAATCTTCACGTGGCGTTTGACGCCGAGAAATTGCGCCTGCACACGGCGTGGAGCGGAGAACGCGTCGGGCTTTCGGGCTACGTCACGCACGCTCAACAGAACCCGATCTCGCAGGTGCGCGGCACGATTCTTTGGAGCGCGCCAGCGGAGATGCCGTGGAGCACATCGAGCAATCGCTTTCGCGGCGTGAGCACGAAAGGCGGCGCGGTGACGCTGCTGTATGATCTCGGCGACAGTCACGGCTGGGCGCGAGTTCACGAGACTCCGTCCAGGGTCATGGCTGGCTCGAACACCGGCATCATGCGGCGTTTCGAAATTGCTCGTGGAACAGACGCAGTGCGAATGCTCGCGTTCGCGGAGACTGCCGAGATCATTTCCACCAATGCTCACGCTGTCGTGTTGCGCCGATCGAACGATCTCGTCCTGTTGCACCACAGTGGCGTCGGCTCGCTTCAAGCCGGCAGAGGCAGCAATGGAGAGGTGCGCATCACGGCCAATCTCGACGCGAATACGAACACTGCGCCGCAAGTTTTCGAACTCGTCACGGTCGTTTGTCCGACGAACGCTGAATGGCAGGTCATCGTTTCTGAACTCGCGAAACATTCTCCAGCGACGCCGAATTTGAGCGCGGCGCACCCGCGCGCAACCACGCCAGTGCCGATGCGCGTGATCACATTTCCTGGTGCGACGACGCCGGGCCGCATTGATGGCAATGAATCATTCAAGCGCGAGCAGGTTCCGATCCCCAAGGAACTCGATGCTCTGGTGGGTGGCCTGGACTGGCTGCCGGGTGGCGACCTCGTCGTTGTGACGTGGCCGGGAGAAATCTACATCGCGTGCGGCATTACGAATTCACTGACGAACATTGTCTGGCAACGGTTCGCCAGCGGTCTTCATGAGCCGCTCGGGGTGAAGTGGAAGAATGGCAGCGCCTACGTCGCGAGCAAAGCGGAGCTGACGCGCATCACGGATACGGACGGTAACGGCGAGGCCGACTTGTTCGAGACAGTGAGTGACGCCTGGGGCTTCGATGGTGATTCGCATTACTTCGCCTACGGCCCGGCGATGGACGACGCCGGGAATTTCTACGTGTCGCTCGATGGAAATACCGGCGACTGGCGCGCGAAGTGGAACGTGCCATTGCGCGGTTGGGCGGTGAAGGTGCGACCCAATGGTGCGACCGAGACGATCGCGGGCGGACTGCGTTCGCCGAACGGGGTGTTCTCTTTCGGCGGCGATATTTTCTGCACTGACAACGAGGGCTACTGGATCGGCGCTTGTAAAATCAATTGCCTGCGGCCGGGGAAGTTCTTTGGGTATCCGTCATCCACGCCGCATCCACAGGAAAATTTCGACAAACCGGCTCGCTTTGATCCGCCGACCCTGTGGTTTCCGCGCAAACTCGCGCCCTCGGCGAGCGGAGCAACGGTGGTGAGCGACACGCGCTTCGGACCATTCACGAATCAACTCCTGGTCGGGGACTTCTTCACCGCAAGCTTGCTGCGCGTCTCGCTCGAACAAGTGAACGGCGAGTGGCAGGGCGCGGTGTGGCCGTTCATGAAATCATTTTTGTCCGGCGTAAATCGTGTCTCTCTCGGGCCGGACGGCAAACTCTACGTGGGTTGTCTGCGACGCGGTTGGACGTCTTCCGGCCCGCAGGAGTTTTCGCTGGAGCGGCTGACCTTCACTGGCAAGACGCCGTTCGAAGTTCGTGATGTCCGCGCGCATCGCGATGGATTCGACCTCGCGTTCACCGCGCCAGTCGATGCCAGCGCCGCCGACACGAACGCGTGGAACGTGTCGCAGTTCGGCTATCGTTTTCACAGCAAATACGGTTCGCCTGAAATCAATCATGATGGAAAGGAGAACAGCGCAACGCCGATCACTGTCACGCGCGCCGAGGTGTCACCGGACAAAACGCGCGTGCGACTGTTCCTGTCCGGTTGGAAAACGAACTTCGTTACCGCGGTGAACAGCAGCGTCCGAAGCGAGACTGACGCGCCGCTGCGCAACGACACCTTTTACTACACGTTGAATCAATTGCCGAAATGAAGAGGACGTAAACAGCCGGCGGATCGCCCTGCTTTAAGCCGATGCCGCCAGTTCCCGAATTGCATCGGGCGGCAGCGCAGAGAGGTGAATCTTTGGGTTGCGATCAGTGAAGAAGTCGCACGCCCATTGCTCCGTGAAGAGAATCACAGGCTGACCTTTCACGTCTTGCGCCAGCTTTGCGCCCGTCGGGAGCAGAATATTTTCCAGCACCGTCCCGTCTTCAGGTGTGGCCCAGCGAATAATCTTCCATGCGCCATGTTCGAGCCGCGACTCCGCGCCGTACTCCGTTTGCATTCGATACTGGACGACTTCGAATTGCAGCGGACCAACCGCGCCGAGCAGCGGCACGCGCTGCGACGAGTCCTTGATGAAGAACGACTGCACGACGCCTTCTTGAAGCAACTGCTCCAAGCCTTCGCGGAAACGTTTGAACTGCGCGGTGCTGGGACTTTGCAGCCACGCGAAACACTCCGGCGTGAAGCGCGGGATGGCGTGATAAGTGATCGATCCGTCCTCCGCCAGCGTATCACCAATGCGAAACTCGGAATGACCGACGAGTCCGACGACGTCGCCGGGAAACGCTTCGTCCACGGTTTCGCGGTCGCGGCCAAAGAGCTTGTGCGAGCTGGAGAGACGGACCTTTTTTCCGCTGCGCGTGTGAATCACCGTCATGTCGCGCTCGAATTTTCCAGAGCAGATGCGAACGAAGGCGAGACGATCGCGGTGCCGCGGGTCCATGTTCGCCTGAATCTTGAAAATGAAGCCGGAGAATCCATCCGTGACGGGATCGATGACGCGCGAGTTCACAGTGCGCGGGCGCGGCGTGGGCGCGAGTTCCAGGAAAGCATCGAGCAGCATTTGTACGCCGAAGTTGTTCACGGCGCTGCCAAAGAAAACGGGCGTGAGTTTGCCCGCAAGAATCTCGGGATGATTGAATGCCGCGCCCGCGCCTTCCAGCATTTCGAGTTCACCCACGACACGCTGGTAAACGTCCGGCGCCATCTTCTCGCGCACCACGTCGTCGGACAAATCGTGAACTGTTACGGGCGCGCGATAAGTGCCGCTCGGCACGCGCTCGAAGAAGTGGACCTGCTTGGTTTGTCGATCGAACACGCCACGGAATTCCTGTCCGTCACCGAGCGGCCAATTCACCGGGTATGCCGAGATGCCAAGCACCTTTTCGAGTTCATCGAGCAGCGAGAGCGGATCGCGCGCGGGTCGATCCAACTTGTTCATGAAGGTGAAGATGGGTACGCCACGTTGGCGGCAAACCTCGAATAGCTTGCGCGTCTGGCTCTCGATGCCTTTGCCGGCGTCGATCACCATCACCGCGGCATCAACGGCTGTGAGGACTCGATACGTGTCTTCGGAGAAATCTTTGTGGCCAGGCGTATCGAGCAGGTTCACCACGTAACCGCGATACTCGAATTGAAGCACGGTCGAGCTGACCGAGATGCCGCGCTGGCGTTCCAGCTCCATCCAATCCGAAGTCGTGGCGCGCTGGTTTTTGTTTGCGGTGACGGAGCCGGCGAGTTGCACCGCGCCACCGTAGAGAAGGAATTTCTCCGTGAGCGTGGTCTTGCCGGCGTCCGGATGCGAGATGATCGCAAACGTGCGGCGGCGCGAAATTTCCTGTTCGATCGATGCCATTGCTAATCTGCGACTCGGCAGAAGCCGCGGAATCTACGGGAGGTGCAAGGCTGGGTAAAGTGTTGGGAAGGTTATCCACAGATGGCGCAGATTACGCAGAACAAGATTCCCATCTGTGAAATCTGCGACGCCGAGAAAATTCTTCGTGCCTTCGTGCCTTCGTGGTCTTTAGTTCGCCCATGCAATTGCCTCTGCACGAGCTGCACCAGGAACTGAACGCCCACTTCACGCAGGTGAACGGGATGGAAGCAGTCGAGGACTACGGCGACTTCCTTGCCGAGCACGCGGCCTTGCGCGCTTCAGTTGGCGTGTTGGACCTGAGCTTTCGCAGCCGGCTCGTGCTCACCGGCACCGATCGCGTGCGCCTGCTGAATGGCCAGGTCACCAACAACGTGAAGGATTTGCCCGCAGGAACCGGCTGCTACGCGGCGCTGATCACAAACAAGGGGAGGATGCAGTCGGACGCAAACATCTACATTCTTCCCAATGAAATCCTTCTCGATTTTGAGCCTGGCCTGAGCGCCGCAGTGGCTCAACGCCTCGACGGCTACGTCATCGCAGACGACGTGCAGGTGGTGGACGCCGCACCGCACTACGGATTGTTGAGCGTACAAGGGCCGAAGGCGTGGGAAGCGGTCGCCGCTCTGAATCTGGATTTCAACCAACCGCCAAAGCCGTTCGCATGGACGAGCATCAACGACGAAACGCTCGGCGAGATTTACTGCATGAACCAGCCGCGGCTTGGCACGACGGGTTTCGATTTGTTTGTTCCTACCGGATCGCTCGCGGCGGTCGCCGACAAAC
>DATHEW010000141.1:0-18993 GCA_035318425.1 Candidatus Acidiferrum sp.
CGACGTTTGCGCCTTCGCAATTCGATCTTCACAAAGACCTGCACCTCAACAGTGGCAAGGCCTTCTCCGAATTCGGGCTCACCGTTCCCGACTGGCCACGCGTGCTGCTCGGCTATGAATTCCAGTTTCGCAATGGCACGAAATCGACTGAGCAATGGGGCCCAGTGACTCAGAACACCGGCGGCACAAATTTGACCCGCCACATCTTTCCCGCGTGGAAAGACGTGAACGAAGAGGTTCACATCCTGAAGCTAGACGTGTCGCATGACATCGCAGGCGTACATGTGGAAGACAACATGCGCGCCGAGTTTTATGACGTGAAGACGACGCGCGTGAACGACACGCTGTATTCGGCAGGCGCCGTCTCGCCAGCCGCGTTTTCCCGAACGACGGAGACGCATGATCAACTGCTCTTCGCCAACACATTGCGCGGCGAGAAGGCGGTGAACCGCTCGCTGTTTGTTTCCGGCGGGTACGTTTTTTCCAGGTTGGATGCCGACGCCACGCTGAATCAAACCACGGCGGATGGCGCGGGCAGGCCGGTCGCCGGCACGTTCTGGACGGGCGACGTTACGTTACGCCAATCGACGCATGTGTTGAATGCGAATGCACTCGGCGGCCCGTGGGACGGCTTCGCCGCTGCTCTCGGTGTACAAAGTGAACTCACGTCCGAGGAAGGTTTCGGCGACAGCAATCTTCGCGAAGGCGACCCGAATGACCCGACGGTTGGAATCACCCCGGCGCCGCAGTTCGTGCGCCGCGATCTCGACAAACTTGGCATGAACGAAACGCTGGTACTGCGTTACACCAAGCTCCCTTACACAGTGCTGTTCAGTGAAGCGCGATTGAAACAGGAAGAGATTGGGCACTTCGAAGAAGAGATTGGAGGTCAGCACGATTTCCTTCGAGACACCGACAACTCCGTGCGCTGGCAGGAATATGAAGCAGGATTCAACACCTCGCCGCTGCGCTGGTTCGCCATCAACGCGAGTTACAAGTGGCGCTTGCACGCGAGCGATTTCGACGACGCGAGAGACGAACAACCGCACGGCAGCGCTGGCGTGGGCTATCCGGCGTTCATTCGTTCGCGCGAAAGCGAGACGCACCTGTTCGAGACGCGCCTGGTGCTATGCCCTGCCACGTGGATCAAGACAACTCTCTCGTATCAACTCGCCACCACCGATTACGAAACGCGAACGGATCCCTTGAACACGCTGATCGTGACCACGCCGGGCGGCGACGTCTTCGCGGGCCAGAGCGACTCATCCGCTTACAGCGCGAACATCACCGTGACGCCATTCCGCCGGCTATATCTGTCCACAACGCTTTCCTATCAGGATTCCAGTGTGGTGACTCACGACAATGGCAGCACGGCGATTGCACCGTACCGCGGCGATGTGTGGAGCCTGCTCGCGAGCGCGACTTACGCCGTGGCGCGCGCCACCGATCTCAGCGCGAGCTACGGCTTTTCGCGCGGGCGTTACGGCCAGAATCATTTCGCGGGCGGATTGCCGCTTGGAATCGATTACGACCTTCACGGCGTGCAGACTTCGTTGAAGCACGCGTTCAGCAAGGACGTGACGGCGTCCCTCGGCTACGGCTTCTTTGATTACCGCGAGCCGAGCGCGCGCGGGTTCAACGACTACACTGCACACATGATTTTCGGGACGGTGGCGGTGCGTTTGCCCTGAACCGAGGAACAGCGAAACGCGTCGGGAACTTCGCCGGTTTTGTTTTCCGGTATTCTCCTGATACGCAGGAAAACGGCGGGTCGCTAACGTCTCTTTCGTCGTGAGTTCAGGAGGGTTCGATGAACTGAGGGTAGGACTGAAAGCGCGGCGGCAGGCAGGGTTTTTCTCAGAAGGCGCCTGCGCAACTGAAAACGCCGGGCAGCTCTGCCCGGCGTTTTCTCTTTCAACACAGGCTACTCGAAACAAATCAAATCCCCATCCTGCGTCGCCGCGTAAAGCCGTCCAAACGCTGCGATCAAGCCATCGTGCATCACGGGCGATGACACACTCACCTTCGCCTCGCCCAACGTAATTTCCGTGCCGCGCGCCGTTACGATCGTCTTGCCCACCACAATCAAAGCCGAGGCGTTGGTGCTTCCCTTGTAGATTTGCTCGTCGTCGAATGCGAGCGGCACGCGCGGCGTAACCTGTTTGTTCTGGCGAATGCCGTATCCCCACGCGCCGCGTGCAATTGATTGGCCGCGCGCGTTGTAGTTCGTGCTGCCGAGCGCAAGCTTCCAATCGCCATTCGCGGCATTGAAACGCCAGCGCGACATCGCGACCTGATCGCCGTCCCTCACCAAAATATCCACCGGCTCAAAGTCGAGTCCGACTTTCACGCGGGGCGCGATGGTCGGTCCGTACCAGTTGGTGATCACCGTGCTGAGGTCAGTGATGCTTTTCTCCCAGACCAATTCCCCGGTGCGAGGCTTGAACGCGACCACCTTTACGCCGCCTTCACACATCGGATGACGACCCGCTGCGATGTATCCGATGCCGCCGTCGATCAACACGCTCCCGGTCGCAGGCCACGCAGACTCGATTTGGCCGTAGGCGGCCATGCGCGATTCCTGCGGCGCCGCGCGACGACGCCAGATCAATGACCCGTCCGCCGCATTGAGGCAATAAATCCAACCGTCGTGCGCGCCGAAGAAGCATAGTCCGCCGTCCACCGTCGGTGGGAGATCGACTCGCGCGCCCGCAGTAAAACTCCAGGCCAGCTTACCGCTCTTCGCATCCAAGGCGACGACTTGATGCGCGTCAGGAACAGCGGTGAACACTTTCCCTCCCGCGGCAACGGGCGGCGTGAGGTCGCCATGGTTGAAGGGATTATCGGACCAATCTTCCAACGCGAGTGCCTTGGGCTTATGTGCGAGCTTCACCGACCATTGCTGCCGTGGCGCGCTGTTGCGGAGTTCGGCCGTGGTCGTTCCGCTGCGAAACACATCGCGGCGATACATCGGCCATTCATCGTCACGTGCTTTACTCGACGTCCCGGCAGGAGCGGTCCGCACGCGTTCGAGCGCTTCGCCATCGGCGTTCGATGGCATGGGCGTGGAGGTCATGCCCATGTAGCCGCGCAACATCGGGAAGCACTCGCACTGCACGGGGAACGTGTAGAGCAATCCATTTGCGGGAATGAACGGCAGGCGACACGCGCTCTTGAACATGCGCGCGCGGGAGCGCTCGCCGCTTTCCAGGTCGGTGAACTCGCACTCTGGCGCGATGAAAAATCGCCCCGTGGCAACTGGCGAAGCACAATGTTTCCCGCGGCTGTCCCACGTCTGTTTTGCCTCACCCGTGCGCGGATCGTACCCGATGATCTGATTCGTGCCGCTTTGCAGCCACACCACGTCACGCGAGAAGAACGCGCGCGCTTCCTTGTAGTGCGTCATGTCGGGTCTGTAGTTCTTCTTCCAAAGAAATTTCCCGTCTTCTCCGCCGTAAACGACGACTCCGCAACCCGCCGCATCATCTCGCCACGAAGACATCTCGAGCACGAGCGTGCCGCCGTGATAGGTGGCCGTGGTCGCGGGATCGATCTCGGGATTTTCGTTGCGCCACAACTCCGTGCCAGTCGCGATGTCGAGCGCAGCCACGACTTTGCCCGCGAGGCAAAACACTTTCCCATCACCCGCCACAATCCGCTCTGGCGCGATGCTCGCCTCCCAAAGCTTTCGGTTCGTGGTGACATCGAAGCCGCGCACGCCACCGGCATCGCAAACCACGAGCGTGTTCGACATCACGAGAATCTCGCGCGGCGTATTGACAGTGCCGAACTCCGCGACGGTGTTTCCATTGCTGGATGCCAGCGCGGAAAGTTTTCCTTCGGCCGCCACGTAAACTTTATCGCCGATCGCGACGGGTCGGACTTTGGATGGACGCGCGCCGAGTCTCGCCTTGGCTCGCAGAAACTCGGGAACATCCGTGCCCACTTCGCGGAACGTGTCGGCCTTCAGCGGGCGCGACCAAAGAAATGTTCCGTTGAACGCATCACGAGCGACGATCTCGTTATCGAACATGTAGTAGTTGCGGCCATTGGCGGTGACGAGGACATGGTCGTAGTACCACCGCTTTCCTCCGGCGTCCTGGGCCGGGCCGGCCACCCAGCGCACGGCGGTGGGCGCTGCCACCGCGGTGTCATCGGAAACCATATTGCCATCTGCGCCGTGACGCGCGTGGGTCCATTCATCGAACTCCTTGGGCCACGGCTTTTGAATCGAGGTCCAAGCGTTACCACTTTGGATGTACGCCATGCCGTTGGGGGCGAGCACGCGCAGGACTTCTTCCAGCGGCACGGTCGCATCCTGCACCACAATGACATTGGCCAGGCCATCGGCGTAAGGAAGTGATTTAGCCTTCCATGATTCGATAGCCACCTGGCCGTAGATGTTTTGCTTCGTCAGGCGTGTGCGCGCCGATCGAACTTTCGCCGCATCTCGCTCGAGTCCATGCACTACGATCCTGCCGGACTCGATAAATTCGGCTGACAATTCGCCATCGCCTGCTCCGACGTGAAAGCAAATGCCTGCGCTCTGATTGACGGTGCGGACGACCCCGTCGGTCGTGAGAGCAGAGGCGGCAAAGACACCTGTGACGACGAGCAAAGCACAAGTGATAAAAGTTATGAGACGAAGCTTCATGGCGATGACCGGTAGTGTAGCGACGGCGGTGAATTGCGCAATTCATTCACGTCACCAAAGGCGAACTAGACGCGCGAAGCCGTGATGGTCAGACCATCGAGCGGGTAATCGCAACTTCAGCCGTTGCTGTAAGAGACTGAAAGAATTGTCAGGACGTCCTCGCCATCGGGAAACGTGAAGAGCACTTCATCGCCAACACGATTGTTCAACAGCACCTTCGCAAGCGGGGAAGCAGAGCTGATGAATCCACGGAGCGGATCGGCTTCAGCCGGCGCTACGATGTGATATTCGTCCTCACCTTCCCGGTTTCGAACGACAACGGTGGCGCCAAAGCGAACGATATCATCGTTGTGCTGTGATGGCGTTATGACGGCTGCCGAACCGAGGATGAGACGCAGTTCGCGGGCTCGACGATCGATCCTCTCCAACTCCTCGCGCGTCTCGATGTCCTGATCACCGCGGGCCGCCAGCTTCGCGCGGCGTCGCAGCAGTTCCTCTAATTCTTCGCGAAACCGTTGCGCTCCAGCCGCTGTGAGAGGACCGGCAGCGATCGGACGGCGCGCCATGTCGAAACCGCTTCCCGAATCATCCTCTTTCGTGAACGCCTTGCTCACGCGAAGAACTTAGCACGGGCACGCTGCCGACGCCTAACTCGCCAGAATACGATCGAGCCGCGACGAAAATTCCTTCATGCTCGCGGCGTCTTTGGTTTGCGCACCGGGCATCTCCGTGATGGCCCAGCCGTTGTAACCAACCTTGTCCAGCTCAGCCATGATCTCAGGCCAGTGGTTCGAGCCTTCGAGAAATTTTACGCCGAAGCCCTTGGCCTTTCCGTTCGCATCGAGTTCGTTGCTGTACTCCTTGAAGTGCAGGTTGACGATGCGCTTGCCAAGCACCTTCACCCACTCCTCGCTCGGGCCGAAGCGGATGTGATTTCCGATATCAAAATGCCAGGCCACCCACGGACTGTTGATCGCTTCGAGATAATCCTTCGCCTGCTGCGGTTTCATGAGGAACTCATTCCACACATTCTCGATTGCGATCTTCACGCCCGTTTCTTCGCAAAGTGGCAATGCTTCTTTGATCCCGGCAATCGACCGCTCCCATGCCTGTTCGTATGTGACGCCGTTCCGCGCGACTCCCGGCACCAGCAGAATCGAGGGAGCACCGTAACGCTTCGCGTCGCGGAGAGTTTGTTTCAGCGCCTCGATGCCTTCGGTGCGCAGTTTCTCGTCGGGGGACGAAAGCGGTTTACCCCAATGATGCTTGCCGCACACACTCGCGCATTTCAGCCCCGTCTCTTCCATCGCGCGGACGACTTCGTCCTGGTTCATGTGACTCTCGGCTTCGAGACCGTGAAAGCCGGCGGCCTTCAGCGCGCGGCACTTTTCCAGGATGGTGCCGGGATAGCCGAGAGTGTTCCACATCACGGCCTTTTTCCACGGACGCATTTTCTTCGCTTCGGCAGCGAACAGCGTTGGTGCAAGGGCCGCTCCGGCGAGAACGCCCGTTGTGTTGCGGATGAAATGTCTGCGTGTGGTGTTCATGTATGTTTCTTCTCAGATGAATCGTGTCTTGCCGGGAATCGCCATCGGCGTAATCGGCATCGGCGTGTTCCAATCAATGTTTTCAGGCACAAGCACCTCCTTCGAGTTCATCGCCTGTTCCCACGTAATCTCCTGTCCAGTGTAAGCCGCCATGCGGCCCATAATCGCCATCATAGTGCTGGTCGCCATGCGCACGCCGTCATTGATCGGCTTGCCGTCACGAATGGACGCGAGCAATTCATCGTGCTCCACCTGATACATGTCCTTCTCGGCAGCAGCACGCTTCCATTCGGTGGCCCCCGTGAATTCGACCGCGCCGCGTCGTCCACCGATGAGCCCGTTGCCCTTGGTGCCGATGATGTAATCGCGCGTCTCCGAATAGCAGCCCGGGATTTGCCGATGCACCACGAAGCCGCGCACACCATCCGCGAACTCGAAGTTCACCTCGATGTGATCGTAGATGTTGCCCTCGTTGTTCGGACGCACGCGTCCCCCAACAGCGGTGCAGCGCAGCGGCGGAACGTCCTTCATCGCCCACGCCAATTTGTCCACGCTATGAACGCCTTGCTCAGTCAATCCATCGCCTGACAGCCAGGTGAAATTGTACCAGTTGCGCAACTGCCACTCGACATCGGTCATGCCGGGCTTGCGCTCACTCGCTGGCGGCATTGGCTTCACCGGACCAGACAGATAAGTGTGATAGAGCGCGCGCACATCACCAATCGCGCCTTCATGCAGCTTCTTGAAAAAGTCGCGACGCGCGTAGTCGTAGCGCCAGCAAAAGCCGGCCACGAGCGCGAGTTCCTTCTTCTTTGCTTCCTCCACTGACGCGAGAATCGAGCGCACGCCCGGCGCATCAGTCGCCATCGGCTTCTCGCAAAAAACGTGCTTACCCGCCGCGACGGCAGCCTTCAGGTGCGCTGGACGAAATCCCGGCGGCGACGCGAGGATGACGAGGTCCACGCCGCTCTCGATGAGCTTCTGATAAGCATCCAAGCCGACGAAGCGCCTGGTGTCCTCGACTTTCACCTTGTCGCCGATTTCCTTGTCGCGCTTCAGCGTATCGAGCCCGTTCTGAAGTTGAGACTCGAACGCATCCGCCACCGCGACGAGTTGATCGTTCTTGTCCGCATTGAGCGCCTGCTTCGCCGCGCCGGACCCGCGCCCGCCGCACCCAACGAGGCCGACTCGAATGGTGTCGCCGGGCGAGATCGACGCGCTCCGGCCCGTAAGAACGAAAGGCGCGGCGATCGCTGCGGTGGCAACACTCGACTTCTTCAGAAAGTCACGACGCGACGTGGCACTGGCAAATTGGTTCATAAGATTCTGGGACGACGGCCCGAAGTATTTCATTGGAAAAAGTTTCGGACAAGGCTGTTGAAGACGAATCAGGCGTCGATGCGAACCACGCGTTCTACAGAACGCAATGCCGCCAACAACTCTGAAATCGTCTTCGCTTGGCCCGGCAGAATAAAGTTGGCGGCGATCTCCGACACCGGCTGCAGCACGAATCGCCGCAGATGCGCACGCGGGTGCGGCAACGTGAGCTCGGGCAATTGCCTGACCTCGTTCCCGAACGCGATCAAATCCGCATCGAGCGGGCGTGGTTCGTTCAGCAGCAGCTTGGGTTTGCGTCCAAAGGTTTGTTCGAGCGCCTGAAGTTTCTTCAGCAACGACTCCGGAGTTTCGTCCGCGTGTGGAAACAGAAACACGGCGGCATTCACGAAGCGTGGCGATCCCGCCGGGCAATCAACCGGCGTGGTGTCCCAAAGCGAGGAGCGAAGCAATGGCCGCGCGGAAAAATCCTTCAGCAAACCCATCGCGTTGCGAACGAGCGAGATGGAATCGCCGAGATTCGAGCCGAGCGCGATGAGTGCCGCGCGTTCGACGTTCGATCCTCGACCTTCGTCGCTCACTTGAGTCCCAACACGTGTTGCATGTCGTAAAGCCCCGGCTTCTGCGTCACGACCCATTGCGCCGCGCGCAACGCGCCATTCGCGAATGTCTCGCGGCTCGATGCCTTGTGAGTAAGTTCAACGCGCTCGCCATTCGCCGCAAACATCACGGTGTGATCACCGACAACATCACCGCCGCGCAGTGCGTGAATGCCAATCTCGCTTGCGGTGCGTTCGCCGACGATTCCCTGGCGTCCATGCCGCAACGCCTCGTCGAGTTGAACCTTGCGCACGTCGCCAAGGATTTCGAGCAAGGTAGCCGCGGTGCCGCTCGGCGCGTCTTTCTTCATGCGGTGATGCATCTCCACAACTTCAATATCGAAATCGTTTCCAAGAATCTCCGCCGCCTTGCGCGTGAGCCAGAAGAGCGTGTTCACGCCCGTGGAGTAATTCGACGCCCAGACCATTGGGATCGTGGATTTCAGATTGCGGATTGCGGATTTCTCCGCCTCATCATGCCCCGTGGTGCCGATGACGATCGCCTTCTTGTGCTGCGCGCAGATCTGCGCCACCCCGAGCGTCGCGTTGTGGAAACTGAAATCGATCACCACATCACATCGAGCGATGATGTTCTCCAGTTTGTCGCCTGCATCGATCTGCCCGACGACCTCAAGCTCAGGAATACGCGCCGCACATAAAATAAGCGCCTGGCCCATGCGCCCTTTGGAACCGGTGATGATGATCTTGGTCATGCGTTTTGGATTTTAGAGAAAATGAACGAGGGCACGGGCTGATCGAAGAAAAACGCGCACACCGCTTCCTGCACATTGGCTCGCAATTCCTTCCAGCTATTCCCTTGAGTGAATACATCGTGCGTCAAACATTCCGCGACGAGCCCTCCGTCGGCTTCCTGCGTCACCATGAATTCAATTTCCATGCGCGGAGAATATGGGCTGGAGCGAGAGACTCAACGCTTGAGCGGAACCGGAGGCGGGAATTTGTTCGGCCCAAAGGTATCTTCATCGCTCCAGCGGATGGGTGGGTCGTTGGAAGTCCTTTTGGAGATTGTCTCCCAGAGCATCGCTTTCTGTTGAACTACGAACCTCGACCACTCCGACCTCAAGATGAGCCGGCTCGATCCATCAAGCATCACGACTTCGTGTTGGAGTCCTGAAATTCGATTTCCGTTGTGACCCAACCCAATCACCTTATCCCAAGCGATTGCGAGTTGCGGTGGATCTTCTTCACGCAATCCCTCCACGTAGTGCCAGCCACACGACGCGGGCGAAAGTATTCCATCCTTCGCCAGAGCGTCATTCACGACTGACTTTGGTAGGTGTTTGCCGGGTGCCCACCATTGCAGGGATAAAGGATCGTTGCTGTAAATCAAACTCATGGAGGCTTCCGGCGAGTGCGCGCCATGCGGCAACCAACCGCCGTGATCATTCGCATACATACGCAGCGAGAGGCCCAATCCTTTCGCACATGAATGACTGTGAAATTTCCAATTCCAATACAGCCCTCCGGCGAGAATGAGCACGCCGATACTTCCCAGTAGGATCGTCACGACTCGCAACCAACTCCGCCGCTTCCGCGGCTTCGGTTGTTCTTGCTCAGCCATCTATTCAAATCAACCGCAGCGCCTTCATCGTCCCCCGCAGCACTTCCTTATTCGTCGCGCTCATCTCCACGAGGGGCAGACGATATTCCTCTTCTATCATTCCCATCATCGCCAGCGCGGCTTTGACGGGAACCGGGTTTGTCTCGATGAACAAGTCTTTGAACAGCGGATAAAGCTGTGCGTGCAGCTTCTGCGCGGCGGCAATCTTGCCGGACGCAAAGGCCCGCACCATTTGGCTCACCTGTTTCGGAACAACATTCGACGCCACGCTGATCAAACCTTGTGCGCCGACCGACATGAACGGCAGCGTGAGAGAATCATCGCCGCTGAGGATGACAAACTTCGGCCCGAGCGCCGCGCGCAGTTGGCTCACGCGATCGGCGTTGCCGCCGGCTTCCTTGATTCCGACGATGTTCTTGTTCGCGGCGGCGAGGCGTTTCGTCGTGTCCACGGCGATCTCGATGCCGCAACGGCCCGGGATGCTGTAGAGCACGATCGGCAGCTTGGTGGCTTTGGCGATGGCGGTGAAATGCTGGAACAACCCTTCCTGCGTCGGCTTGTTGTAATACGGCGCGACTTGCAGCGATCCATCCGCGCCCGCTTCCTCCGCCGCCTTGGTGAGATAAATCGCTTCGCTGGTTGAGTTGCCGCCCGTGCCCGCGATCACCTTCACTTTGCCCGCGGCGAATTGCACCGCGAGTTCGATCACGCGCACGTGCTCCTCGTAATCAAGCGTCGGCGATTCGCCCGTGGTGCCGACCGGCACGATGCCATCAACGCCGCCCTTAACCTGCGCCTTCACGATGCGTTCGAGGGCGGGTTCGTCGAGAATGCCTTTGCGAAAAGGCGTTACGATGGCGGTATAGGTTCCAGTAAACATGGCAGTCAACGTCCGCGTAACTTCAGCGAAGCTCCGGCACGTGGCGAGAAGGATTTTCCGAGATGGTCCGCAGATTACACAGATTGCGCAGATAGAAATCTGCGTCATCTGCGCCATCTGCGGATTTCAAACGGAGATGTTGAACAACTCAGGATGCATTGTTCCTTCAGCCACTTTGGTCACCGGCCCAGTCATCCGAATCGCGTAGTCGTCTGCGATCTCGATCTTCAACGACCCGCCCGGCATGTGGACGGTCACGTCGCCGTCCACCAGACCGAGCTTGCGCGCGACGGCGGCGGAGGCGCTGCTGCTGCTCCCGCTTGCCAGCGTGTAACCGGCGCCTCGCTCCCAGATTTCGATGCGGATGTTGTTGCGATCGAGCACTTGAAGGAACTGCACGTTCGTCTTTTTCGGAAAGCTCGCATGTGTCTCGATGTGCGGCCCGTACGTCTTCGCCAGTTCGTCCGTGATCTGCGCCATCGGAATGATGCAATGAGGATTGCCGATCGTGGCGGCGCAAATATTGAAAGGCCGGCCTCGCACACTGAGTTCCTCGCGCAACACTTCGCGTCGCGGTCCCGTCATCGGAATTTCATCGCTCCAGAAACTGACGCGGCCCATGTCCACGCGCACCATCTTCCCCGCGTCGAACACGGTCGCGCGCACGACGCCGCCGAGGGTTTCGATCATGAATTCCTTGTTCTCCTTCACGAGCTGTTGATCGAACAGGTAGCGACAGAAAATCCGCAGCCCATTCCCGCTCTTCTCCGCCTCGCTGCTATCAGGATTGAAGATGCGAAGGCGAAACGCAGCGCGTTCCGAAGGCAGAGGCCCGTAAAGAATTCCGTCCGAACCAACGCCAAAATTGCGATGGCAGATCGCCTTGATCCTCTCGTCGGTCATTTCCGTGGCAAAGGATTGAGGATCAATGACGATGTAGTCGTTTCCGAGAGCGTGATATTTGAAAAAGTTCATTCGTTGCGCACCTGCGTTTGCGGCGCGGAACGTACGGAAACGAGTCAGCGCGGCAAAGCGCAAACTATGGATCCGTCCGCGCGTCGGTCGCATGAACAACAAAACCGTGCGTGAAGTGATTATTGCGGGCCGCACTCCGCACAATGACGAATATTGATAATTCTCGAGCTTTCAACTTGTCCCGTTCGGGCCTGTCCGTATTTTCGCGCGTCACGTGGAGCGGGTTTGTCGGGGTGAAAAAGGAGAAGACGATTTTATTGCTGGAGAACGCGGAGGACGATGTCTTCATGTTTCGCCGTGCTCTCCTGAACCTTGAGTTCCGCGGTCAGGTGCGCGTGGTCGAGTCGGTTCGCGAGGCGCGTGAATACATGATCGGCGACGGTTCCTTTCATGATCGCAAATACTTCCCCGTTCCCGACCTGATCGTGTGCGACTTCGGATTGTCCGGTGAACGCGGCAGTGATTTCGTCCAATGGCTCAAACAGCATCCCGCCTACAACCACATTCCCGTAGTGTTCTTTACCGGCTCCATTCCTGAGAAGCAGATTCCTGCCATGGTGCGGCAATTCCAGATTCCAGTTCACAAGAAGGATGTGGATTTCCACGTCATCACCAACACGGTGAAGACGATGCTCGAATACATGAGTCAAAACTCGCGCGCAGAAAAAACACCGTCCGCTCACGATCCCGACTGACGCGAAAACGGCCCTATGCATCGGCACCCGACCGATGCAGCGATCCTCGTCAACCCGAGGTGGGGCGTCACTGTCCTCAGCGCGCCGCGCCACGCGAAGGCAGAACGCGGAGGACATTGCTGACGCCTCACCCCGGCGCGCTGAGGACAGCGACGCCTTACCATCCCTGGCGGTTCCGGGTTCCGGCGCGAAATTGTGTTTCCGGGAATTCTCTCCCGCGTCCTTTCCATGAACACGTGCAATCCCCGGCTTCCGTGCTACCGGTAAGACGACCAGTGGTCGAAGGAGGAGGAATCAGAACATGCCGAACAGATTTGCTTACCCGCGCCCGGAATATCCGCGTCCAGATCGCCAACGTGGAACGATGGAGGGCGAGGATTGGCTGAACCTCAACGGTCCGTGGCAGTTTCGATTCGACGGCGATCGTCTTGGCGAAACTGAAAAATGGTTCAGCGAGGAAGGCGAATGGCGCGAACAGATCATCGTGCCTTTCTGTTGGGAATCACTGGCGGCATGGGGCGACGGCGATTCCGCGGGCAATGACAACTATTACTCCACGCGCGTTTTCAAAAATCCGCTTGAAGTGACACGCGCGAATCATCGCTCCGCGCCCCGTTACGAAGTCGGCTGGTACCGTCGGCGCGCCTGTATTCCGAACGCGCGGGCGTGGTCGGGCAAACGTATCATCCTCACGATTGGCGCGGCGGATTTCTTCACCGATTGCTGGGTGAATGGAAAGCATCTCGGCCGTCACGAGGGCGGTTACACGCCATTTGAATTCGACATCACGGACGCGCTGGCGGAACAGGACGGCAAACACGAAGCACTCGTCGTGCTGCGTGTCGAAGATCCAATGGACAATCACGAGCAGCCCGTGGGCAAGCAGTGGAAATGGTACACCACCACGAGCGGCATCTGGCAGACGGTGTTCATCGAACCGCGCGGCGCCAGCTACATCGAGAGCTTCCGCGTGTTTCCAGACATCGACAAAGGCGAGGCGAGGTTCGACGTACGTTGCCGAAACGCAGCCGGCCCCTCGGAGGTACTCGTGGAGATGTGGCCACCGGGTGCGAACAATGGCGCTCACACGAAATTCACCGTCCCGATTCACGACAATCACGGCGAGCAAACAGTGAAGGTCGAACCGTTGTTCATTTGGGATCCCAACACGCCGCACCTTTACGGCGTGAAGTTCACGTTGCGCTCGAAAGGCGCGGCCCATGACGTGGTGCGCAGTTATTTCGGGATGCGCAAAATTGATTTCGAGGAGAGCGATGATCCGAACGTTCCCGCGCAGCTTCGCCTCAATGGCCTGGCGCGTTATCTTCGCGGCGCGCTTTATCAGTCGTACCATCCCGACGGCGTTTATACGGCAAGCGATGTGGAGGTGCTGAAGAAGGACATCGAATGGGCGAAGGATTTCGGGTTCAACTTCCTGCGCGTTCACATCAAGGTTGATGACCCGCTGTTCTATTATTGGGCCGACAAGCTCGGCCTGCTCGTCATGGCTGACATGCCAAACTTCGGCGAGGGCGGTGACACGCCGCTCGGACGGCAGCGCTGGGAGGTCATGATGCGCGAAGCGATCGAGCGCGACTTCAATCACCCATCCATTTTCGCGTGGTGCATCTTTAATGAAACGTGGGGCTTCGGCGGCCAGGTGGAACTGGTGAAGCACTTCGACCAGGACGCATTGAATGATCCGATGAGGGCGAAACGGGAGAAAGAGAACGTCCCCGGCGCCGTGTCGGCTGAAACGGAATCCACCGTGGCAGTCGCCGCCGCACCGGAGCGCGCGCGCCTCGACAACGTCAGCTCACACAAGTGGGTTCACGAAATGTGGTTGCTCACCAAGAAGCTCGATTCGACGCGCCTCATCGAGGACATGAGCGTTTGTCATTGGGACCATCTCGACTACTTCGCGCACACCGAGACGGACATCAACTCGTGGCATTTTTACATCAACGATTACGCCAAGGCGAAAGAGCACATTCACAAGATTGTCGCCAGCACGTATCACGGATCGAGCTTCAACTACGTGCAGGGATTTCAGGACAAGGGCGCTCCATTGATCAACAGCGAATATGGCGGCGTGGGCGCGCTCGATGGCGACGTGGACATGAGCTGGAGCTTCAAGTTTCTCACGAACGAATTGCGGCGGTACCAGCAAATCTCCGCCTACATCTACACCGAGCTTCACGACGTGGAGTGGGAGTACAACGGTTTCTTGAACTACGACCGCACACCGAAGGAAATCGGCTACGACCCGCGCATCATCAACGAAAGCGATGCGCTGCCAATCGATGCGCCACCGATTGCGAAGTTGCCGCCAGGCGAAAACATCGAAGTGAACGTCGCCTCGTCGCATTACTCCACACGGCCGAAACAAAACATCATGCTGCACTGGCGCATGGGCGGCGTGGACACGCGCGGACGTTTTCAACAGGACCTCGCGCGCGGCATGGTGCCGATCGCGTTTTCGCATCGCCGCGTCGTTCCGGCGCACTTGATCCCGCTCACGTTGCCGAGCGAGACGATGCTCTGCTCGCTGACCGTGGAGGCGAAGAACGAACTCGGCATTGTCGTGGCGCACAACTACGTCGATTTTTTCGTGAGTGACAGCTACCCGAAAGCGTTCGAGGAATCGAGTGATCGCACGCTCGTCCTGCGTGGTGCGCCCGCGGACTGGGAGCGGGCGGAATGGAGCGAAGGTCAGAACGATCGCGACTGCGCGCGTGGAGAAGACAATTGCTGGGGCCGCGGTCACGGATTCTTCGAGTGGAACCTCCCGCTCAATGGTCATGACATTGCGAAAGCGCGCCGTATCCGCGTGTTGATGGAAGCGTCATCGCATCGCACCGACACGCCGCAGACTGATGAAGATATTTACCCGACCACGCTCCAGATGTTTCTCAACGACATCCGCGTCTTCGAAGGGGTGTTGCGAAATCATCCTCACGACTCGCGCGGCGTTCTGAGTTACCTGCGTGGCGGTAAAGGCGCGTATGGCTATCTCGTCCACGCTTACGCCGAGCGCGAGACATTGCAGCATGTCGCGTCCGCCGCGATGGATGGACATCTGCGCCTGCGTTGCGCCGTTCCCGATCGAGCCATGGCTCACGGCGGATTGACCATCTACGGCGCGGAGTGCGGACGTTATCCTGTGTGCCCGACGATCATCGTGGAGTGGTGACTCTCGTTGAGCGAACGGCCTCCGTTCGAGCGCAAAACTTGCGCGAAGGTTCCGCGTCGGCAGGCGTGTAGCAGGCAGGGGAATTTCCTCGTGTCGTTCTCTCCTCTTCGGCGAAGACGTTCCAGTAAAAAGGCTGCTTGTAATTCAAGCAGGTGCGAGAGAACGCGCGGCAGCGGCTGAAGCGTCACGAGTATTGACCCAAGTCAAAGTTCGCGGCTGTTCGGCTGCGTCTGCCTTTCCGTATGTTGGGATCCGTTTCAAACTCAGAAGGGCGCCGCGCGATCCGCGGCGCGTTCACATTGATCGAGTTGCTCGTTGTCATCGCGA
The DNA here is from genome assembly GCA_035318425.1 of Candidatus Acidiferrum sp. GTDB lineage: Bacteria > Verrucomicrobiota > Verrucomicrobiia > Limisphaerales > SIBH01 > JANNGC01. Next base: position 15,788 of record DATHEW010000141.1, read on the forward strand.
TCATCGCGGTGCTGGCGAGCATGTTGTTGCCGGCGCTCGCCAAGGCGAAGGAATCGGGCAGGCGCATCGCATGCGTGAACAACCAACGCCAGCTCGGGCTCGCGATGATCATGTATCGCGACGATCATGACGGCGGCTTCCCTGTGCGCGGAGTTCCGCGCTGGCCAGCGCAGCTCAAGGATTACTATCTCGATTTGAAACTGCTCACCTGCAGCAGCGACAGGCCGCAGCCGGTCGTTGCGAGCATCGTGTTTCCCTTCGCATCCGCGTCAAAAGCCGTCGCACCTGTGCCGGGAACCAATGCGGACAGCGCACCGCGCAGTTTCATCATCAACGGTTTCAACGATCATTTCGCGGAGGCCACGGGCAATCCATTCGCACCACTGCCGATGAACGAGAACGACATCAGGGAACCGACTGAGACGATCATCTTTGGCGAGAAGGAAACCAGTTCCGTTCACTACTACATGGATTTCATGGAAGGCGCCGGGAACGATTTCACGGAAGTCGAACAGTCGCGGCACATGGGCAAAGGCGCGTCGGGCGGCGCGAACTTCAGCTTCGCCGATGGCAGTACACGCTACCTGAGATTCGGGAAAATGCTCGAGCCGCTGAATCTCTGGGGCACGACCGACATGGGCCGGCATCAGCAGTAATTTCGGTGTTTGGAGTGCGCCGACTCGCCGGCGCTTTTTCTGCCGCGCGACTGCTGGCGCAGTGCCAACTGTCGCGCGGCTCGCTTGGCGACCAGTCACCAGCAGGAAAAGCGGTGACAAGTCACCGCACTCCAAAACTCGCGCGAAGTTCCCGCTGGCACGCAGGCGTGGTTTGGTTTCCCATGCGCCGGGACTAATCATGAAACCGTTGCTCACCTGCTTGTCGTTGCTCGCGTGCCTGAATCTCGTTGCCACCAGCGCATCATGGCCGCAATTTCGCGGACCGAACTCATCCGGTGTGGCGGAGAAAGGAACGCCGCCGATCGTCTTCGGCAAGGAAACGAACCTGCTGTGGAAAATTGCAGTGCCATCGGGATTGTCGTCGCCCTGCATCGCGGGTGATCTACTGTTCCTCACCGCGTTCGAGGATGGAAAGCTGCTTGGGGTTTGTTTCGATCGAAGAAATGGAAAGGAATTATGGCGCGCTGAAGCGCCGCCCGGAAAGTCGCAGGATGTTCATCAGGTCAGCAGTCCAGCCGTCGCTACGCCCGCGACCGATGGCAAGCTCGTGTTCATGTATTTCGTTCCGTTCGGGATCGTCGCCTATGACTTCAATGGAAAGGAACAGTGGCGGAAGGCATTGCCGTTTGAGTTCGTGATGAACGGGAGCGGAACGTCGCCGGCCATTTCAGGGGACGCCCTGGTGTTGAACTGCGATCAGGACGAGGGCGAATCATTCGTGATCGTCCTGGAGAGTCGCACCGGCAAAACGCGCTGGCAGGCCTCGCGTCACGGTGGCGGCGGCAGTTACTCGACGCCGATCGTCTGGAAACGCGGACGGCAGGAGGACGTGGTGGTGGCAGGAAGTTTCCGCGTGGCCGGCTATGATGTGCATACGGGCAAGGAGCGTTGGACGGCGAATGTGTTGACCTCGGTGAGCGTGGCGCCCACTCCCGTGATCGGAGACGGCCAGATCTTCGTCATGTCGCGCGGAGTGCCGCCAACGGCGATGGGAACATTCGCGGGCTTCGCGGACAAGAGCGACAAGGACAAGGACGGAAAGATTTCGCCGGACGAAGCGCCGCGCGGATTTCAGGGCGGCACGTTCCGCGGCATGGACCGCGACAAGGATGGATTCATCACTGAGAAGGATTGGAGTGCGATGACGAATTTGTTCGCCAAGGGAGACAGCGGCTTGTTCGCGTTGCGCGCACCGGGCGAAGGCGACATTACGGCGACGCACGTGGCATGGAAGAAAACGCGCGGCGTGGCCGGAATTTCATCGCCGTTGTTTTACGAAGGGCGCGTTTACGCCGTGCAGGATGGCGGGCGGCTCACGTGTTGGAACGCAAAGAGCGGCACGCCGCATTACGAGCAGGAACGTTTGGGCGCGGACGGCGAGTATTATGCATCGCCAATCGCCGCGAACGGACACGTGTATTTCGCTTCATCGAAAGGCGTGATCACGGCAGTGCGTTCGGACGATGCATTGGAAGTGGAAAGTCGCAACACGCTCGGTGAATCGCTGATGTCCACACCCGCCATCGCTGGTGACGCACTCTACGTGCGCAGTGCGAAACACCTCTGGGCGTTTGGAAAAAAGTGAGCGGCGCTTGCGCGCTTTTTGCCGAAAGGAGATAACGCCGCTGAATGAATTCAGAAAGCACCGCCACCGAGCCAGACAGCAGCCGTCTCGCGCCGCATCGCGACCTGCCGGAATTCTACGAGAGTCGCGCGCAACGGCCCGAGTTCGTCATGCGCCTCTTCGACGAAACGGCGCGCTACTACGATCGCATCTCGGGCGTGCTCTCGTTTGGGTCGTGCAAGGTTTACCGCAAAATGGCGCTTCGCCGCGCCGGTCTCGCGCCCGGCATGCGTTTGCTCGATGTGGCGACTGGCACTGGCCTCGCCGCGGCGGCGGCGCTTCAGCTTGGATTGAAACCGGCGGAAATCGTCGGGCTCGATCCGAGCATCGGCATGTTGCTCGAGAACCAGAAACTCCGCCCCGTGGGACTGGTGCAGGCGCGCGGCGAGACGCTGCCGTTTGCCGATGAGACTTTTGATTTCATCTCGATGGGTTACGCGCTGCGGCACGTGGAGGATCTCGGAATGCTCTTCCGCGAATTCCGTCGCGTGCTCAAGCCCGGCGGGCGCGTGTTGGTGATGGAAATCACGCGGCCGGAATCGAAGCTCGGGTTCGCGATCGCAGGATTGTATCTCGGCAAAATTCTTCCCGCGCTCACGCGACTGTTCACACGCAACAAAGACGCTGCGCACCTGATGAAGTTTTATTGGGCGACCATCGCCGAGTGCGTTCCTCCTGCGAGCATTCTCGCCGCGCTGGAGAACAGCGGTTTGAAGAACGCCAACCGCTACAAAATGGGCGGGATGCTAAGCGATTATTCGGCTGAGAAGCTGAACTAGCGGTTCAACGCGTTTCGCTCGTGCGCAGTTCGGGATGGCTGATCAATCCGCCACTGTGAGCGCTGCGCGCGTAAAGCAGCGAAGCTGCCAAGCCCAGCAACAAAACCACGATCAGCATCACCTTGC